>DASYYE010000242.1:0-13622 GCA_035946955.1 Streptosporangiaceae bacterium
ACATAACGCATGAGCCCCCAGGGTCACCCCTGGGGGCTCATGCGTCGGGTCGTGGTCAGTCCGGCTGCTTGGCCGCCGCAGCCTCCGCTTCGGCCATAGCCGCAACGGGCACCGCGTCGGGCTTCGGCACGCCCTTGAACACGAACACCTCTTCCTCGCCCTCGCCCTCGGCATCGACGATGACGATCTGGCCGGGCTTCAGCTCGCCGAACAGGATCTTCTCGGACAGCATGTCCTCGATCGACCGCTGGATGGTCCGCCGCAGCGGCCTTGCCCCGAGCACGGGGTCGTAGCCGCGCCGGGCGAGCAGCGCCTTGGCGGTCGGCCGCAGTTCCAGGCCCATGTCCCGGTCCTTGAGCCGCTCGTCCACCTTGGCGATCATCAGGTCCACGATCGTGACGATCTCGTCCTCGGTGAGCTGGTGGAAGACGATCGTGTCGTCCACCCTGTTCAGGAACTCCGGCCGGAAGTGGTGCTTGAGCTCCTCCTGCACCTTGGACTTCATCCGGTCGTACGAACCCTTGGACTCACCCGCCCGGGCGAAACCCATCGAGACGCCCTTCGAGATGTCCCTGGTGCCCAGGTTGGTGGTCATGATGATGACGGTGTTCTTGAAGTCCACCGTCCGGCCCTGGGCATCGGTCAGCCGCCCGTCCTCCAAGATCTGCAGCAAGGAGTTGAAGATGTCCGGGTGGGCCTTTTCGATCTCGTCGAACAGGACCACGGAGAACGGCTTGCGGCGCACCTTCTCGGTGAGCTGGCCGCCTTCCTCGTAGCCGACATAGCCGGGCGGGGAGCCGAACAGCCGGGACACGGTGTGCTTCTCCATGTACTCGCTCATGTCGAGCTGGATCAGCGAGTCCTCGTCACCGAACAGGAACTCCGCGAGCGTCTTGGACAGCTCGGTCTTGCCGACCCCGGAGGGCCCGGCGAAGATGAACGACCCGCCGGGGCGCTTGGGGTCCTTCAGGCCGGCCCGGGTGCGCCGGATCGCCTGCGAGAGCGCCTTGATCGCGTCGTTCTGCCCGATGACGCGCCTGTGCAGTTCGTCCTCCATGCGCAGCAGCCGCTGCGACTCTTCCTCGGTCAGCTTGAACACCGGGATTCCGGTGGCGGTGGCGAGGACCTCGGCGATGAGCTCCTCGTTCACCTCGGCGACGACGTCCATGTCGCCTTGCTTCCACTCCTTCTCCCTGAGATCCTTCTTGTCGATCAGATGCTTCTCGGTGTCGCGGAGCTGTGCGGCCTTCTCGAAGTCCTGGGAGTCGATGGCCGACTCCTTCTCCCGCCGGACCTGGGCGATCTTCTCGTCGTACTCGCGCAGATCCGGGGGCGCGGTCATCCGGCGGATCCGCATCCGCGACCCCGCCTCGTCGATCAGGTCGATCGCCTTGTCCGGCAGGAACCGGTCGCTGATGTACCGGTCCGCGAGCTGGGCCGCGGCGACCAGCGCGCTGTCGGTGATGGAGACCCGGTGGTGGGCCTCGTAACGGTCCCGCAGGCCCTTCAGGATCTCGATCGTGTGCGAGATGGTCGGCTCCGCGACCTGGATCGGCTGGAACCTGCGCTCGAGCGCGGCGTCCTTCTCCAGGTGCTTGCGGTACTCATCCAGCGTGGTGGCGCCGATCGTCTGCAGCTCGCCCCGGGCCAGCATCGGCTTCAGGATCGACGCGGCGTCGATCGCGCCCTCGGCCGCGCCCGCGCCGACCAGCGTGTGCAGCTCGTCGATGAACAAGATGACGTCGCCGCGGGTCCGGATCTCCTTCAGGACCTTCTTCAGCCGTTCCTCGAAGTCACCGCGGTACCGCGACCCGGCCACCAGCGCACCCAGGTCAAGGGTGTACAGCTGCTTGTCCTTCAGGGTCTCCGGCACCTCACCCTTGACGATCTTCTGGGCCAGGCCCTCCACCACCGCGGTCTTGCCCACGCCCGGCTCACCGACCAGCACCGGGTTGTTCTTGGTGCGTCGCGACAGCACCTGCATGACCCGCTCGATTTCCTTCTCCCGGCCGATCACCGGGTCGAGCTTGCCCTCGCGGGCCGCCTGGGTCAGGTTCCGCCCGAACTGGTCCAGTACCAGGGACGGCGAGGGAGCCGACTCCGACGGCGTGCCCGCCGCGGCGGGCTCCTTGCCCTGGTAGCCATGCAGCAGCTGGATCACCTGCTGGCGCACCCGGTTCAGGTCCGCGCCCAGCTTCACCAGAACCTGGGCGGCCACGCCCTCACCCTCACGGATCAGGCCCAGCAGGATGTGCTCAGTGCCGATGTAGTTGTGGCCGAGCTGCAGCGCCTCACGCAGCGACAGCTCGAGCACCTTCTTGGCGCGCGGAGTGAATGGGATATGCCCGGACGGAGCCTGCTGGCCCTGCCCGATGATCTCCTCAACCTGCCGCCGCACCGCTTCCAGGCTGATCCCCAGCGACTCCAGAGCCTTGGCCGCTACGCCCTCACCCTCGTGGATCAGGCCCAGCAGGATATGCTCGGTGCCGATGTAGTTGTGGTTCAGCATCCTGGCCTCTTCCTGTGCCAGGACCACAACCCGCCGCGCCCGGTCGGTGAACCTCTCGAACATCTCGTCGCTCCCTCACCGGGCGGCCGGGAGGCAACTGAAGTCTTGCTTGTCCCTTCCGCATGGTCACCCGCGCGCCGGGCGACGTTGCGCATGCGATATTTCGCACATATAAAACGTTCCCCGTCAACTGGGCGTTCACCCATCCAACCTAAGGGAGGGGGCAGTGTTCCCAGCTACGCCGGGAGCGAACGCGTGGGGTGACCGCTGGCGTCCTCCGGCCAAGCCCTGCGGCAAGATCGTCCCGAGCCGGCAGACGCCCGCGGCGGCATCTGCGGACAGTGCGGGGGTCTCCGCGACCAGCTACCGGGAAGGGAGGCCGAGCGCTTCGGGATGGGCCCGGCGGTAGTGCTCGGTCAGGACTTCGCTGACCTTCCCGGGCCGGTACGCGACGGTGCGGTGCGTCAGCGTGGAACGGCAGTGGCAGATCCCCGTAGCTGCCGATGGGCCACCCGGCCAGATCGCCTTGCCAGCCGGGGTTCAGGTGGATCGCGCGGCCGGAGGCGGATAAGTGTCTCCCCATGACTGCGGCCTGGCCCGGTCGTAGCGGGCGAAGGTGTCGTCATCGGCTGAACCGCCAGCGTGTCGCGCCGTTCGGCTCGGTGGCGCTCTCACACCGATAACGGCGTGGAAGGTGAACCGGTAAACGTGCCAGGCGGCGGGGCAGCGCTCGCCGCGCTGGAGGGCGCGGTGAACCCGTCCCCCGCCGCCTCAGCCGGGCAGCCGGTGCTGCGGTAAATGCTGGCCACCTGCTGCAAGATCGCTGGCTCGGTGACTCGCGCCGCCTCGCCGTCGGGGGTCAGGTCAAGCCGGGAAGCTTGACTGAGATCGTGCAGGCTGGATTCGATGCCAGGTTGCGCGCCCTACAAGTACCGGGCCCGCGGGTGAAACAGGGGTCGCCGTCGTGTCACACCGCGCCGATCCCGCGGCGTGCGGGCGCCCGCCGGGCCGGACCGTGCCAAGGAAGAGGCCGCGAGCGTGGCGCTGAGTCGGCCGGTGATGACCGGATTGCCCTGGTGCCGGACGCGGTGGAAAGATCGAAGATGCGATGTCCACGGACCTGACAGTGATTCTCGAGCACCGGCCGGGCGAGCTGGCCCGGCTAGCAGAGATTACCGGCGAAGCGGGGGTTACTATCCATGGCCTTGCGGCCTTCACAGGCGAGGGCAGGGGTGTGGTGCACATGCTCCTCGACGACGAGGCCGTGGCCGGATGCCGGGCGGCCCTTGAGCGCGCTGGAATGGGGATCGCCGACGAGCGGGAGGTCTTCGTGATCGATGTGGAGGACCGGCCTGCAGCCCTGGGCGAGCTGACCCGCCAGCTCGCCGGGGCTAACGTCAACGTCGACCTCGCCTACACCACGTTCACGGGCGGGAAGATCGTGATTGCCACCGACGACGTGGGAAGCGCTCGCGCCGTGCTCCGGTAGGCCGTGCGTCATGCTGCATCAGGGGCTTGGTGCCGGCCGCATGCCGCCAAGAGGATCGGACATGAGTCCATGGCCCGGTTGACCCATCGGGTGTGTGGAATCAGGGGCAGGACGTCAGCCCCGGCGGCCGGGGGAAACGAGCCCGGCGCTTACCGCCATAAGGCGCCCCGCCGGCTTCGTCTTCACGTCCGCTGTGACACGGCTTGCCTGTCTGCTAGCTCGCGGAACTCCTCATACGCAGGCACCAGAACGGCAAACACCCGATGCACGCCGACGGCGCACCCCCTTCGGTGGACTGTCGCGCTGCGGGCTATCAGCGTGGGCGCCGCTTCCGCCACGCCGCCGTGAATGCCTCACCCGGGCCACCCCACCTCGACACTTCGTCGCCGAACACGCACCCGTCATCGCAGCCCACCCCGAACCGGATGCGCGCTGTTGCGGCTGACCAGCTCCCCGACCAGGACCGGCCCCGCACGTGATGGGGCAGCGGCTCATGGCCAGTATTACGGTGACAGCGTTCGTACCCACCGAACTGCGCCCGGATCACCTCGCGTCAGCGGGCACCCTCACCCAGGCTGAGCTGTCGAACCGGCAGCCTCACCACACGCCGCCGCGGTTCAAACCCCAAATGGATGCTGCCGTACCAGTGAGGCGTGTCTTGCCTGCCACGCCCCGGTGACGGGGAGATGCCAGCAAAGTCTGACGGCTCAACCAGCCAGTCTTCGGCGGTCCGCCCCGCTGATACTCAGCGAGAGAAGGGGGGCGACCGCGTGACATACCCTGCGGAATACATGGCAGACAGAGTGCAGACCCATATGGGCGGTAGTCGCCGACGAACTACACCTCGGCATGGTCCCCAGCTCGAATCGAATGAAGCACTCGGCGTGTGTGACGGTCCGCCGGGGGATTCGGTCGACGTACCTAGCCTGGACCAGTCCGACCTGGACGCGGCCGGCCTGGAGGATGTGGCTGGCCCGGCGGACGTGGACATGGTTGAACCGGACGAGGCCGACCTGGATGCCGAGGCCGCCGTGGAAGGGGTGGTTCTTGACGGCCTGGGCGACCTCGCGGACGTCGACGGCGTGGAGGTGGACGTCGACCTCGAGGAGGATAAGGATGGCACCCACGCGGTCGCCGAGGACCTGGGCGCCGCGCTGAGGGCCGGCCTGCTCGCGGCGGCGGGAACCCCCGGCGTGAGCGCGCCAGGGGAGGAGCCCGCGCCAGCGCCCGAAGGCGGGGCAGCAGCCGCCGAGCAGGCTGGCCTTGCCCGGCCCGGCACCGCCGAGGGCCAGGACGAGGCGTTCGTCTACGGCGACGATGACGACGACCTGCCCGCGGCGCGGGTCGCCTCGGCCGGGGCGACCGCCGATCCGGTCAAGGACTACCTCAAGCAGATCGGCAAGGTGCCGCTGCTCAACGCCGAGCAGGAGGTCGAGCTCGCCAAGCGGATCGAGGCCGGCCTGTTCGCCGAGGAGAAACTGGGCCAGAGCACCGGGGGACTGGCGCCGGGCCAGCGGCTCGATATGGAGTGGATCGCCGAAGATGGCCGCCGGGCCAAGAACCACCTGGTGGAGGCGAACCTGCGGCTGGTGGTCTCGCTGGCCAAGCGCTACACCGGCCGGGGCATCCTGTTTCTCGATCTCATCCAGGAGGGGAGCCTCGGCCTGATCCGGGCGGTGGAGAAGTTCGACTACGCCAAGGGCTACAAGTTCTCCACGTACGCCACCTGGTGGATCCGGCAGGCGATCACCCGGGCCATGGCGGATCAGGCGCGGACCATCCGCATCCCGGTCCACATGGTGGAGATCATCAACAAGCTGGCCCGCGTCCAGCGGCACATGCTCCAGGACCTGGGCCGCGAGCCGACCCCCGAGGAGCTGGCGGCCGAGCTCGACATAACCCCGGAAAGGGTCATCGAGGTGCAGAAGTACGGGCGGGAGCCGATCTCGCTGCACACCCCGCTCGGCGAGGACGGCGACAGCGAGTTCGGCGACCTGATCGAGGACTCCGAGGCGATCCAGCCGGGTGAGGCGGTCAGCTTCACCCTGCTGCAGGAGCAGTTGCACTCGGTGCTGGACACCCTGTCCGAACGGGAGGCCGGGGTGGTCTCGATGCGGTTCGGCCTGACCGACGGCCAGCCCAAGACCCTCGACGAGATCGGCAAGGTCTACGGGGTGACCAGAGAGCGCATCCGGCAGATCGAGTCCAAGACCATGTCCAAGCTGCGCCACCCGGCACGATCCCAGCCGCTGCGCGACTACCTCGACTGACCCGACCGACAGCCGGCAGGGGCCCAGGACGTGACCAGCGATCGCCGCCCGCCCGGCTCGTGGACGCACATAATGCCCAGAACTGGACGGCCAGCATCGTGATCGGCATCGAGCCGAAATCCGGCCAGAACGGCGGATATCGGTGTCAAGCGTGCGTAGCGCGAACTACAGCGCGTGACGAGGTGATGGTGGCCCATCGCGCCGGATCGCCGAATCGGAATTCCTACGAAATTAGTAGGGTTAACTCTTGCCGATCGCTCAGATTGTCTGTTCTGCTGCGGCGTGGGCTGGAGGAACTGGTGGCACGCGAGTTAGGGCTGGGATCTGAGCAGGATGAGGGATCCGTCGAAGGCGGGCTGGGGGCGCCGTGGCGGCGGTCTCGGGTCCGTCGGCCTGCTCGCGGCTCAGGTCGCGCGTGATGCGCTTGTGTACGGCCGCCGCAGCGTAACTCCACTCTGAGCGGGGCAAGCGGGCAGTCGGCTCGGTGGAGCGCCCCGCTCGCCTTCGGGCGGTGGGCTTCCGTGCCCTGCGGGTTCTTCCGTCGTAGCCGTGAGTTCGCCTCGGACCGGCAGATCATCGCATCACAGGCCGGCAATTGCGGTGGCGCACCCGCCATTGCCTGGCCAGGCACGTCCGCGCGGCGGCACCATGGACTCGTTGAGACTGTCAGCTTCGCCGCCGCTGTCGGCGGGTTTGTGAGATGGCGGGTGCGGGGCCGGTGGGACCGTTAGCGTCGGCTTGACTGTCTGGAGGTGGCCGAGGTGGGGTGGTGTCAGCGGGTTCTCGCCGGGGCCGGCATCGTGGCCGCGATGGGCCCGGTTCTGCCGGTGGCGGCTGCCGCAGTGCCGCTGCCTGCGTCCCTGGCCACAGCGACGTCGACGACGCTCACTGCATCCTTGCCATCGAGTAGGTACGACTCGCCGGTGAGGTTCACGGCCACGGTGAGCGCTGTGGCCGGGACGCCGGCGGGCTCGGTGACCTTCACCGACACCAGCAACGGCAGCATCCTCGACACCGCGAAGCTGGGCAACGGGACCACGAGCTTTACGACGGCCGCGCTCGCCCCCGGATCCAGGAGCATCGTGGCCCACTACAACGGCAGCGGCACGTTCAGCCCGAGTTCTTCCGCTGCCGTGGGCATCCCGGTGGCCGCGGCCGGGTCCGACGCCGTGGCGTACCAGGTCGATCCTGCCCACGACGGACAGCAGGCCCGGGGCACGCTGAAACCCGGTTCGCTTGCCAGGAAGTGGACCGTGACCCTGGGCGTTGCCAGTTCATCGCAGCCCACCGCCGGGAACGTGTCCTATCCAGTCATAGCCCGCGGCCGGGTCTTTGTCACCGTGGAGAACTCGCAGGCCAGCGGCACCACGCTGGACGCGCTGAACGCGGGCACCGGTGCCATCGACTGGTCGGTGGGGGTGGCCGGTCCTCTTGGGTTCTCCGCGCTGGCCTACGACGGACAGCGCGTCTTCGCCCTCAACGCCAACGGCCTGCTGACCGCGTTCGTGGCAAGCACCGGTCACCCGCTGTGGACAGTCCAGCTGGCCCAGTCCGCGGCCCCGCCCACCGCCTACGACGGCGTTGTGTATGTCTCAGAAAACCAGGCGGTGGTCGCGGTCAGCGAGGCCGACGGCCGCATCCGGTGGATCGGCGGGGTGCTCGGCGGCCTCGGCAGCTCACCCGCCGTCGACGACACCGGCGTGTACGACTCGTATTCCTGCCAGCAGGACTCCCGGTTCCGCCTGGACGGGCAGATCGCCTGGGCCTACTCGACCGGTTGCGACGGTGGGGGCGGCAGCACCCCGGTGCTGCACGGAGGTTTCGTTTACGCCCGGGGATATGGTGACCCGCCGATCATCTTGTCGAAGGCATCCGGGACGCCAGGCGGCACCTTCACCTCGGCCACCGCACCCGCCGTCGACAGCACCAGCATGTACACCCTGCAGAACGGGAACCTGGTCGCCGTGGGCCCCTCCGGCAGCCCCAGCCGCTGGGCGTTCGGCAACGGGACACTTGTCACGGCACCGGTCGTCGATGCCGGGGTCGTATACGCCGGGGGCAGTGACGGGGAAGTCTATGGCGTGTCGGCCAGCTCGGGTTCCCAGGTGTGGGCCGGCACGGCCGGCTCGGCGATCCTCGGCCCGCACGAGGATAGCGGCAACGTCGTGATCGGGATGGCGATCGGGGGTGGCCTGCTCGTCGTCCCCGCTTACACTCAGCTGACCGCCTTTGGCAACTGAGGCTGGCGCACCAGGGCCCCGTACTGGCTGCCCGCCGGCCATGCCGGTCCATTGATGGCAGAGCGTGGGTTATCGCACTGCCGGCGGCTGCGAGGTGATGAACAGGTGCGACCCGCACACCGGGTGCTGACTGGTCTGGGGATGGCCGTGGCCGTCGGCCTTGCCGGGCCAGCGGCAGCCACTGCCACGACAGCCCCGGCACCTGCGGCGGCCACGGCGACGACGACCACCTTGACGTCGAGCGTGGCCTCCAGCAGCTACGACTCGTGGGTGACCTTCACCGCCCGGGTAACCGCCGCGGCCGGGATCCCGGCCGGTTCAGTGACTTTTGCCGATGTCAGCAACGGCAGCGTGCTGGCCACCGAGAAGCTGGCCAACGGCACGGCGTCCTTCACCACCGCAGCGCTCGCGCCGGGAAGCCGCAGCATCGCGGCGCACTATCTGGGCGGCAGCACGTTTGGCCCCAGCACCTCCGCCGCGTTCGGCATCCCGGTCGCCGCCGCCGGCTCCGACGCGGTGGCCTACCAGATCGATGCCCGCCATGACGGCGATCAGTCCCGGGGCCGGCTTCAGGCAGGCTCGCTCACCAAGAAGTGGCGCGCAGACCTGAATGGCCCCGCGTACGACCCACTCATCGCCCGCGGCCGGGTCTTCGTCATGACGAACCCTGGTGGGCTGTACGCGCTCAACGCGGCCACCGGTCATACCGAATGGCGGGACGCTTACGATACCGGCACCGTGACCTACGACGGCCAGGAAATCTTCGCCCTCACCCAGAGCGGAACCCTGACCGCCTACACCGCCAGCATTGGCCACAAGCTGTGGACAATCCAGCTGCCCTTGCAGGCGACCTTCACCGCGCCGCCCACGGCCTACGACGGGGTCGTCTACGTCTCCGGAGCCGGCGTGGGTGGCACCGTCTACGCCGTCAGCGAAGCCGACGGCCGCGTCCGGTGGATGCAACCGGTGCAAAACGGCGACGACAGCTCACCCGCCGTCGACGACAGCGGCGCCTACGTCTCCTACTCAGAACACCAGGACTACAGGTTCAGCCTCGCCGGGTCACTGGTCTGGAATTACGCGCCCAGCGGCGAAGGCGGCGGCGGCAGCACCCCGGTCCTGCACGGGGCCTCGGTCTACACCCGGGGTTATCCCACCTTCGATTCCCCGATCATCCTGTCGAAGGCAGCCGGGAAGCTGACCGGCGCCTTCGCCACCGACGCCGAGCCAGCCTTCGACAACACCAGCATGTACACGCTGCAATACGGGAACCTGGTCGCCGTGGACCCCTCCGGCAGCCCCAACCGCTGGACCTTCGCCGGCCAGAACCTGACCACCGCGCCCGTCATCAGCAACGGGGTCGTCTACGCCTCGAACACCAGCGGCACCGTCTACGGTGTTTCAGCAGCCACGGGAACCCAGGTCTGGAGTGGCACCGCCGGCGACGGAGACGCCAACGGCACCGGGATGGCTGTCGGCGGTGGCCTGCTCGTGGTTCCGGCCGGGTCGACCCTCACCGCCTTCGGCGATTGAGCCGGCCCCTGCCCGCCCAGCTCACCAGCCCTGCTGACCCAACGGCCCGACGCGGCACACCACCCGGCAACACCACCAGCACCGGCCATGCCCCGATTACGTATCGCCGCAACCGGGCAGTGCAGAGCCACCAACTCTGAGCGCTGCAGGCAACCGCACAGACCTGCCGGGACTGCCGCCAGATCGGCGGGTCGGCGTGCATGGGCCAGGAGCTGCACTGGTCACAGACCGTAACACTACCGAGACAGATATGCGGCAAATTGCCCGAATCTGAACGCCTGAAAATCACACTGTCAGCGCAGGTGGCCGCGTACAGATCAGTTCGGGACGCAGTTGAGGCAGTCATGCTGACGGCGGAGTCGCCGCCGATATCGTACGGCCGCAAGCGCCGTGTCCGGCGGTCGCCTGGCGTGCGGGAGTGTTCGGACTGCCTGGCCCTGTGCGGTGAGATTCGGGCTGCGGAACTTGCCTGACTCGACTGATCTGGCTTTTGGGTGGCTGCTGCTCCGGCGGCTGGACGATCAAGGACTCGGCGTCCGGCGTAGCGAGCCCGTCCTCCTCGACCTCGAACAGCGGGGTGTACCGGGGGCCGGGAGCTCTCAGGCGGAGCGGGCAGCGCCGTCATCGGGCTCGACGCCGTGCTGGCGCAGCAGCAGGCGCAGGCGCTCCACCTCGGCGTGCAGCCGGTCGTTCTCGTCGAGCACGGCGGTGAGTTCGCCGGTGAGGGATGCGCGGCGCTGCTCACGGCAGGCAGGGTCGGCGTCGCTGAGCACGTGCAGGAGCGCCTCGACGATTCCAGCCCGGTCGGCGCCGAGCCGGCCAAGGATCTGGGCAGCGAGCCCTTCACCCTCGCGGACCAGGCCGAGCAAGAGGTGTTCGGTGCCCACGTAGTTGTGGCCGAGCCGCTTGGCCTCACCGTGGGCTAGTGCCAGCACCTTCTTGGATCTGGGTGTGAACCGCGGCTGCCCGGTCGGCGGTGCCGAGCCGCGGCCGATGATCTGCTCGATCTCAGACCTGGCTTCGGGCGCGCTCACGCCCAGGCGGGTGAGGACCTTGGCCGCGACACCGTCGTCGATGCCAAGCAGGCCGAGCAGCAGATGCTCGGTACCAACGTAATTGTGGCGAAGGCCCAGCGCCTCGGCCTCGGCCAGGGTCACCGCGCGGTAGGCGCGGTCGGTGAAATGCGGGAACTTGCCCGTCCTGGCCGTAACGGCGGGTGGTTCGCAGTTCCCACGGCGGATCAGCCGTTTCATGATCCGAGCCTCCTTACCTGGCCGTGGGCGCAGCCGGACGGCGATCCAGGCGGTGACCGCCGACTCGGCGAGCGTCCCACTGCTGATGCCGGCGATGAGGTCACGGGCCGCGGTGGCGGGCTGCAGGTCGAGGCCGAGACGTTGCTGTCCGAGGAATTGCAGCGTCGCCAGCAGCGCGACCTGCCGGTTGCCTTGCGGCAGCGGGCGATGCCGGATCAGCCCGGTCAGCAGCGCAGCCGCCACCTGCCCGGCCGGTTCACCGTGCCGGTTCCGGGCCTCGGCCAGCGCCGCCTCAGCGGCTGGCAGGTCGATCAGGCCGAGCGCATCACGCGTATCGATCCCCAGCACGCGGGCGGCGATGACGATCAGATCCGCGGCATCGGGGATGCTCATGCGGCTCCGCCTGCTGCCGTGTCGCGTGGGGTGCCGGGCCCGTCGCGCAGCAGTCGCAGCGCCTCACTGTGGCGGGCGAGGTTGTCTTCCAGAAGGGCCTGGAAGTGCTTGTCGGTGCGGCGCCGCTCGACCAGCGCCGCTACCGCCTCGCGGGCGACGTCGGAGATCGAGCGGCCCTCCACCTCGGCTACCAGGCGCAGCCTGTCGGCAAGTGCCGGGTCGAGCCGCAGCACCATGTTCTTGGTGGCCCCGCCGCCACCACTGGGTCCATCCATGGTGATATCACGATATCAGGCTACCGCGCTGCAAGGGCGCAGGAACCGTGCGGCCGTGCAGCCGTCAGGCATGCCGCAGCCCGCGGAACTCCCCCGCCCGGAGGGCTATTACGATCACAACCTGGAGGTCAGGTACGTACCACACGCCCACACTGCGGGCGCGCCCCGGCCTGATGGGGCAACCTTAGGGGTTGCGTGCGCCCCGGCCTCACATAGTTGCCGTGCGGGTGCGGCGACGACGGCCGGTCACCCAACCGAGACCACGACGCAATTAGGCGGTAGTGTGCGCACTCGGCAGGGACCAGCGCCGATCACGGAGCGTGCCCAGGCTGTGGTCCCACAGCTGTGCCCTCATTGCCGGCACTCTGTGCGCCCAGACGCCTGTGGGCGCTTGGTGAGAGCATCAGGGCATGACTGCGGTCCAATACTTCACTGCGTGCACGCTGGATGGCTACATCGCCGACGAGAACAACTCACTCGACTGGCTGTTCGACGTGCCCCACGCGGTCGGCGACGGTTACTGGGATGCCTGGTTTCCCGAAGTTGGTGCGCTGGTGATGGGGGCGACGTCTTATGAGTGGATGATCGAGCACGACCAAATGGTGATGAACCCAGGCAAGTGGCACGAGTACTACGGTGACCGGCCGGGCTGGGTCTTCACCCACCGGGACCTGCCACAGATCCCCGGAGTGCAGATCAGCTTCGTCAGCGGCGACGTGCGACCGGTCTACGAACAGGTCGCGGCGCAGCTTGGTGGAGCGAACATCTGGCTGGTCGGCGGAGGCGACCTGGTCGGTCAGTTCTATGACGCAGGGTTGCTGGACCAGATCGTCCTCGGCGTGACCCCGGTTACCCTGGGCAAAGGGGCGCCGCTGCTGCCGCGCCGGATCACCTCTGAGCACTTGTCTTTCCGCCAGGCTAGGTTGATCGGCCAGCGCGTCAGAATCGTGCTTGACATTCGCTGACGGCTCGGTTGCTGTGCAAATTGGTTGCCCCGGCCAGGATCGGACGTGAGTGTGAGCCCGCCGCCGACACCGGGTGCGCAGCCACTCAGATCAGCGTTGTCGTCCCATCGGCCAGGTCGCGGGTGCGCCGATTAACCGGATCTGGCACTGCGGACCGCAAGCTCCCGACGCCGACCACCTGCGCCATATCGGCGGTTCCGGGATCGAAACTCAGGTCACGGTCGGTAACGTCACCGTGGCGCCTGCCGCTTGACGGCCTGGGCTCCGCCTGACTTGGGTGGTTCGGCCAGGCGGAGTCTGCTAGGAGCCGTCAGCTGCTTATCGGGCGGCACCAGCCAGGTAGGCGGCGACGATATAGGTCGCGTGCCGATCCAGGCTGCCACGGGCACGGTCGTATCTCATCGTCGTGCGCGGGTCGGCATGCGAGGCGGCTTCCTGGACGTCGCGGAGCGGGACCCCGGCATCCAGGGCGGCGGTGATGAACGCATGCCGCAGCGTGTGCGGCCCGACCGGTTTGGTGATCCCGGCGCGGAGGGCGACCCGGCGGACGATCCGGGCGGCGCCGTGCCGGTCCAGCCGCTGCCCCTCGGGGGTAAGGAAGATCGGCCCGTCTACCCGCTCACCCACGGCCAGGTCGATCGCCCGCGCCGTCCGCGGCGCCAGCGGGATAGTGACCACCTTGCCGCCCTTGCGGG
>DASYYE010000243.1:0-20910 GCA_035946955.1 Streptosporangiaceae bacterium
ACGGCCCAGCACGCTGGCCATGCGGACATCGTCCGGGAACTCATCGACGGGACAGGCGGCCCCGATCAGGATGCCCTCGACGAACCCACATGGCGGGAGTACGTCGCCCAGGTCCAGGCCGCAGCCGACACGTTCGCCACCGCCCCCGAGGCGCAACCACCACCCTGAGCCCTAGGGTGCCGCTGAGGATGGGAGAGCTGTCACCGGCTACCCGACAGGAGGTTAGGGAGTCATGGAGATGAGGTTCACGGCCAGGCCGATGGCCTGGTAGCCCGCGTCGTTTGGGTGCAGATGGTCGCCGCTGTCGTAGGCCGGCAGGAACGACATGGGGTTGGACGGGTCGTGGGTGGCGGTGTCCTGGCCGACCACGCCGTTGCAGCCGCTCGTGGGGGTACGGACGAAAGAGTCGTATGCCTCACGGGCGGTCTCGCCGGAGGGGTTCCAGCCACCCGAGCCCTGATACGGGGTCAGCGTGGAGCAGATGAACTTGACCCCATGATGGTGGGCCATCGAGATCAGCTCTTTGAGCGCGGCGACCAACTGGGAGGCGGTCGGTTGCGGGCTGGAGCCGAGGTCATTGATGGGGTCGTCCGAGAAGATCACCCAGCGCACACCTGGCTGGCTGAGCACATCGCGGTCAAAACGGTGCACTGCGCTCGGGCCACTGCCGTCGGCGAGAAGCCGGTTGCCGCCGATGCCCTCGTTGAGCACGCCAATCGTGTCGCCGACCGCGTTCAGCCGAGAGGCGAGGACGTCAGGCCAGCGGTGGTCCGCGTCAATGGTCGATCCATACCCGTCGGTGATCGAGGCGCCTAGTGTCACGACCGCGCCGTGTGACTTCGGGTTCTGCACCTCGAGGCCAGACAGGAAGTAGTAGTTGTTCTGCGTCCGCGGGTTCGAGAAGCTGGCCGCGCCGCTCTGGTCGCCGGAGGTGATGTAGGTCGTCGCCATGGAAAACTGGTGGTAGGTCGACGGTCCTGTTGCATCGGGCAGGTAGATGCTGATCGCAATGTCCGACAAGGCTGGTACCGCGAAGTCAACGGAGTCGCTGGTCGCGGTACCGCCGGCCGGGACAGTGATGGAGGCCGACCCGCCGAAGGTCACAGCGTGGTCGGTGCCGGGTGTGATGGCCGAGCCGGAGCCAGCCTGCGCGACGTGGACGTCGCCCACGGTCAGGGGCGCGCTGCCGAAGACGTTGGACAGCCGGATACGGGCGTCGGTCCCGCTGATGCTGGTGTGGACGATCTGGCGGATCGTCTGCTGGTCGAAGGAATCCCCGCCGCTTTCCGGTGCGGTCGCCCAGGTGCCGGTCCAAGAGGTTCTGGTGACCTCTTTCGGCCCGGCAGCGGAGGCCGCGGTGGCGGGTTTGCTCATGACGACCCGGGCGGCCAGCGGCGCGGCGAGCGCGAGCCCGGCAACCACGGCCAAGAGGCAGAACAGGGGGTACCGACCAGACATGAGCGCTCCTGGACGCGTCGCCGTTTCGGGAGTCTCCTGTGAATGCAATTCACGAGCGCGAACTTGTGCCCGGCGAGTGTATCCACCAACTGACCGACGTAGACCGGATCATCGAGGTGAGGCACCGTGAGCACTGACGTGCGTGCTTTGTGCGTGCCAGTGCCTCCCGGCGGTGCGGCCAGCGGCCACCCAGTGACTGCTCACTGGGAAAGCCCCTGGTCAAGGGCGGAGGCTCGGGGATTTGAACCCCGGAAGGGCGCGAACCCTAACCGCATTAGCAGTGCGGCGCCATAGACCGGACTAGGCGAAGCCTCCAGTGACCAAGCGGTCCGCATCAGAGTACCGGTGGCGGCGAGGAGACCGCAAAGCATCTCATGATGAGTCCCATGACGCCCAGCCTCGGTCCGCAGTCACCCCTGGCGTAGGCCCCGTGCATCGTCCGTCTTCGCGAACTTGTCCGCACTGCTTGCGGGACACCAGGGGCAGCTGTACGCTCGTGGGCTCGCCAGGTTACGCCACCATCTGGACGACCTGGGTGGCCGACCCAGCATCTGCCACGGGGCACATCTATGCCGGGAAGCTACAGCGAGATCAAGCAGGCCAATGCGGCATCCTTGCGGAGAGTCAGTCACAGCCCCACATACTGCCAATTAGGTAGTCAATAGTCACAACTCGTCTATCCAATCGAAACCCTGACTCCAGTGATCGGCGGTCAGTGCTCTCAAAGCCTTCGTCAGGCACCACTCTGATCGGCATCGAACTCACCATGACGTACTCCGGTGAGAAAGGCTTCCCATTCCTGATATGAAAACCTCAGCACAGGCCCATCCGGGCTTTGTGAATTGCGCAGGAGTATCGACTCGTCGTCGACGGACACTTCGACACAATTGGTGCCGCCCGATGCCGTGCTCCTGCGCCATACGCCGTGAGGCGACTTTGAGTTGCCCACACGTCCTCCTCAGTTGGGACAGCCCGACGCTGAGCCCAGGCAAGTGGCTGGCAGCACCGGGCCCCTCTCATGTCGAACGTTCTGGCAGGACACCATCGGCAGCGCGACCGAGCTTGACAGGTGGAGATACAAAGGGCACGAAGGGCACCTAAACCACGTTGTCGCTCAGCCCACCCCCAAACGGAACCCTGTGGGAAAAACAGTGTAGGCGCTAGGGGTGGGCTTGACCACTGCGCTGACCGCTGTCCTCATCCCCCACTTCCGCCCCATTCTGCTTACTTGGCCGTAAGGGAAGGGCGATCAAGCACAACGGATCAGGCCATCTCCTCTGCCAGCAGGGCCAGGAAGGCGACTGAGCCCTCAGGGCCGAGCGACAACTTCCGAAGCACTTCGAATGCCTCCCGGTAGACCGGTAGCTGCTCAGGAAGGTCACGGCTGACCAAGTCTCCCTGTGCACTCTCCTGGTAGAGCACATCATCATCTTCTGGATCGGGAAACCCAATGACCACGAAGGGCCCTTTCAACCCAGGATGGGCGCCAGCGGCGAAGGGCACCACCTCAACCGTCACTTTCGGCCGGTCTGCTACCTCGATCAGCCTTAGGATCTGGTGACGCATCACAGCCTTACCACCGATCTGGCGACGCACTACCGCCTCGTCCAGAACGAAGAAAAGAGTCGGCGGGTCAGCTCGTTCCAGTAGTTCCTGCCGCTTCATCCGGAGTTCGACTAGCGTATCCAGGTGCTTCGCCGGCCCCTCCACAAACTCCCTTATTGTGGTGCGTGCGTATTCTTCGGTCTGCAGGATCCCAGGGATCAGGAGTGTTTCAAATTCCCTTCTCACGGAGGCGGCAGTTTCATATCCAATGAGCTGCAGCAGACTCGCGGGCGCGACTTCCCTGTATCCGCTCCACCAGGCACGTTCCCTGCTCGCCCTAGCGAGGGCGACGAGTTCCTCTGTGCGATTGTCATCAGTGAGCTCGTAGAGGCGCAATAGGGCCTTGAGGTCGTTCGTAGAAATATTGACCGAGCCATTTTCGATGCGGATGACCTTAGAGAGAGACCAGTCCATCTCCACAGCCACCTGCTCTTGGGTGAACTGTGCCTCTTGGCGTGCTTTTCGCAGCTCTGTCCGCAGACGTCGCCGTTGAACGACCGGACTCAGACCATCGGCGTCAGCCATCCACTAATCCCCTCGGTCCTACGGCCCACCTCCCGTCGTGGCCAGCTTAGCCATGTGCAGGTGGCTAGCTGGCAATTCACCACGCGGCAAGTTGCCCAAGGCGCATAGACTACCTCCCCAGGTTCAGTACCCGCAGCTTCCCCTGCACATTGCCATCCGGCCGCATCCTGCCTGTTCAAGGGCGATGCAGGCGAGGCGACAGGCGCATCCGGAATGTCCAGCCGTTCACGCCATGAACCACAGCAGCGCAGCGGTCAAGGCCATCGCCGACCCTGTCGCCCTTCCTCCGGCGCGACCACTGAATCGGGTGGCGGCTAGGACACCACTTATCTGGAACGCTGTCAGACCACCCTTCCGGTCGGTAGGTCCATCAGCACGGGGCCACACACACCACAGCCGACCGTCACGGCACAGGCAGCCTACGTGTCTGATCCCCGGTCGTCCCGAGGGCCGCAGTCACGCGGGAGCCGTTCGCTGAGCTCGGCATAACGCGTGGCGAGTTCAAGGTTTATTGCCGTCTCAAGGTTGTCGAGCTGCACCCGCATCCTCCTCAGCGAGGGACCGATGTCGGCTGCGATCTCGTGCCGCAGATAGCGGACACAGAGCATGCCGCCCAGCAACAAGCCCAGGAGGGCACCGATCAGGAAGACCATCATCTCCTGTCACCCCCAAAACCGTCCAGGAGGATACTTGCAGTATGCACTACGACAGCTAGCTTTAGGAAGACAGCAAGTTGCCATATGGCAAAAAGCTAGGTTCCTCTCAGCTACCTTGGGTTGAGTTCGAGGGCAACGGAACTCCAGCACCCGATTGCCGACCACCAGCCTGCGAGCGGTCACAAGACCAAGGTCATCCCTGGCTGGAAGATGTTGGACCCAGTGTGATCACCTCGAAGTCGCCGTTGGCGTACTGCGTTCGGAGTCTTGTTTTCGCGAACTTGCCCACGCCTGTCTTGGGCACTTCGTCAATGAACGACCACCGCTCCGGCAGTTGCCAGCGCGGGATGCGATCGGCAAGGAAAGCGCGCAGGTCGGCGGCTGTGACCGAGGCACCGGGATGGAGCACCACCGTGGCCAGAGGGCGTTCCCCCCACTGGTCGTCGGGCACCCCGATCACCGCGGCTTCGGCCACGTCGGGGTGGGCCATCAGCGTGTTCTCCAGCGTCATCGAGGAGATCCACTCGCCGCCGGACTTGATCACGTCTTTGGCCCGGTCGGTCAGGGTCACGAAACCGTCCGGGCTGATGGTCCCCACGTCGCCGGTGCGCAGCCACCCGTCGTGGAACTTCGCCGGGTCCGGATCCTGGTAGTACGAGCCCGTCACCCAGGGGCCGCGGACCTCGACCTCGCCGACCGCCTCACCGTCGTGTGGCAGGAGTGTGTCGTCGTCCCCCACGAGCCGGGCCTCCACCGTGCAGAAGAACCGGCCGGCCGTGTCCCGGTAGTGCCACTCCTCCGCCGCGGGCGTGTTCGCGGGCGGGTGCGCCACGCTGCCCAGCGGTGAGGTCTCGGTCATCCCCCACGCCTGGATGATGCGCACTCCCAGTTCCTTCTCGAAGGCCTCCATCAGCGAGTGCGGTACCGCGGACCCGCCGCACACGACGAGCCGCAGCGACGACAGGTCACCGCCGTGCTCACGCACGTACTGCAGCACACCGTTCCAGATCGTCGGCACCGCACCGGCCAGTGTGGGCCGCTCGGTCTCGATCAGCTTCACCAGCGGGGCCGGCTGGAGGAAGCGGTCTGGCATCACCAGGTCGGCACCGGCCAGGAACGCCGCGTGTGGCAGGCCCCAGGCGTTCGCATGGAACATGGGCACCACCGGGAGCATGCGGTCGCGTTCTGACATGCCGAAGGAGTTGGCCAGGCACACCCCCATCGCATGCAGGTATATCGAGCGGTGGCTGTAGACCACGCCCTTCGGCCGGCCCGTGGTCCCACTCGTGTAACACATCGCGGCCGCGGACCTCTCCTCGAGCCGGGGCCACTCGAAGTGTTCCGATGCCGCCGCGAGCAGGTCCTCATAGGAGTGCACGCGGTGCCCGGCACCGGAGACCTGGTCCGCCAGGGTGGCCACTTCCGCGACGGGACCGGTCACCACCACGTGCCGGACCGTCTCCACCTGCGGCAGCACCCGCGCGAGCAGTGGCACGAGCGAGCTGTCCACGAGCACGACATGGTCGGCCGCGTGGTTGACGATGAAGGCGATCTCGGCTGGGTCCAGCCGCAGGTTGAGGGTGTGCAGGACCGCTCCCATGGAGGGCACGGCCAGGTAGGCCTCCAGATGCTCGGAGTTGTTCCACAGCAGGGTCGCCACCCGCTGGTCCGCGTCCACGCCGAGGCCGCGCAGGGCGTTCGCGAGCCGGGCGGACCGGACCGCAGTCTGGGCATACGTCTGGCGCCGTACACCATCGCCGGTGAAGGTGACGACCTCCCGGTCGCCATAGGCCATGGCGCCGTAGCGCAAGATCCCGGTCACCGTGAGCGGAATGTCCATCATCGTGCTCTGCACCGGCCACCTCCCTGGAGCACCAGCCCCGGGGGGCCTGGGGTTATGGAGGGAAAATACTGCCACTTCAGACCCGCACAACGCCATGGGGACGGCGGAACATACGCGGCTGCGTCTGGTTTCCGCCAACCGCAGGCAGACCACATGGCTGCCCGGGATGACGTAGGTCAGGCCTGGAGTTCAGCGTCGATACGGAGCTTAGCGACCCCCCGGGAGACGGCGCTCTTGACCGTCCCCTGGCTGATCCCCAGGATCTCCGCGATCTCTGCCTCGCTCATGTCCTCGTAGTACCGCAAAACGACCGCGGCACGCATGCGGCTCGGCAGCCGGTCCAGTGCCCGCCGCAGGGCGTCCTGCAGTTCGCTGCGGCCTGTATGGTCCGCCACGGCCTGGTCCGGGATGACGTCGGTGGGGTACTCCTCCACCCGGCGGCGGCGCCACCAGGAGATGTGTGTGTTGACCATGGCCCGGCGGACGTACCCGTCCAGCGCGCGGCGGTCTTCGATACGGTCCCACGCCAGGAAGGTCTTGGCCAGAGCGGCCTGGACCAGGTCCTCGGCATCAGCCTGGTTGCGGGTCAGCAGGTAGGCCATGCGGAGCAGCGACCCACTGCGGGCGGTCACATACTCACGGAACCCCCGCTCATCAACGAGGATCCGCGCCTGCGGCGGAACCGGCCGCCGCGCAGCGAACCGCCCAGGACCACTGGCAAGGCCCGGCTCCCCCCAGCCCTGTGGCACAGGGCCAGCGCCGACCCCGGTAACACCGCGATCGCCCCCGACGCTCACAACCCAACCGTACCCACACCTTGCCCAGATCCCACTGTTACCACGCGTTACCAGCAACTCTCCTGCCTGCCGGTTTGCTGCATAACTACAGCATTTTGGTCGCTAACCGCCGCGACGCAATTGCGTGACCGGGCAAGCCGGAGTAGCCAAACCGCTTGACGTGCACGTTGCTGGATACGCAAGGTCAGGACACGAGGCACCGTTGCCAGGGAGAGGGACATGCAGAGCCAGCGCACCACGCTCGCCTGCTGCGGGCGCCATGAGGGCGCCGACGTCGCCCGGCACGTCTCCAGCAGGCAGTGCTACATGTCGGCCGTTTTCCCGCAGCCACGCACCGTCACGCCGACCTCCGAGTCGGCCAATGGGCACCAAGGCGGCGCTCCTGGCACCGGGCTGAACGGAGGCACCGGGCTGAACGGAAAGGCACCCGGGAAGACGCCAGACGGCGTGGCTGCCTGCCGGTCGCCGCTGCCACGAGTCGCGGGTGGAACCGTCCTGGATGTCAGCCCCCAGGTGCTCGTGCTCGACTGCGACGAGGGTGAGCGGCGCCTCGCCCTGGACGCGGGCACCGTCGTCTGGCGGGGCGGCAGCGTGGCCGCGACCGAACTGCAGGGCGGAGAGCACGTAGTGGCACGCCTCCTGCCGGGCCACCGTGACGCGGCGGACAAGGTCTGGGCGCGGATCGGCCGGGTCACCGGGACAGTCATCGACTATGCGCCGGACCACCTCCTCGTGGACGTGGGCAAGACGAGGGCGCCCCAGACGATCGTCATCTCTTCTCACGCGGCCACCCGGATCCAGGTGAGGTTCCCCGCCCTCGGGCCAGGCAGCGTGATCGACGTGATCGGCCTGCGCCGTGGCGAGGTGCTGGAGGCCGTCGTCCCTGCGACGTCGCAGGCCGCCTCGCTGGCCCGGCCGGTCATCGGTAGGTCCGCCAGTGTGGACGCCCGCTCAGGCGGGATCAGCGGGGCCGCGACCTGGCACGAGCCGGTCGGCCCGGACGAGCCCGCCGAAGGGGTCGCCTACCCCGCCGTTGACCCCGTTGATGGCTGCGCGGAGCAGACAGCCACTGGCCCCGGGGTCGCGGCCCTGCCGTACCTGGCAGTAGGCAGCATGCTGGCTGTCCGTAACGACTGCACAGGGACGACCACTGTGCTCCCGGTGACCGGCTGCGCCCCCGTGGCTCCTCTGTTCTACGACCGGTGCCTGAGCTGCGGCCCGTCAGCGCGCGGCCGTGTCGCGGACCTCACGCTGGCGAGTTTCGTGGCGTTGGGCGGCGATCCTGAGCGCAGTTGCATCAACGCGACGATCATGATGGGGCAACGCCGGTGATCAGCGCCATCAGGGAGGTGCAGGCTCCGCTGCTGGCGGTCATCCTGCTGGCGGCGTGCGCCACCAAGCTGTACCGGGTGCTGCGGGTGCGGTCCGTGTGGCAGGTGCTCGGCGCCACCGCGCTGTTCCCGCCCAAGCTGCGCCGTCCGGCCACGATGGCGTTGTGCATGACAGAGTTGTTCCTGGGCATCTCGCTGATCGTGACCGCCGGGCAGGCCGGCGTGGGCGGCTGGGCGACCGGTGTGCGCCTGGCCACTGCCTGCCTGTTCCTGGTGGGAATGTGTGCTCTGGCCGAGATGCGCGAACGGCGCCCCGACCTGGGGTGCGGCTGCTTCGGTGACTTCAGCTCCAAGCCACCGGGCATGCGCTCGATCGCCCGCGCCGGGCTGCTCACCGCCGCCACAGTGGCGAGTGTCGGTGTCCCGCCACTGGAGCTTCCCTCTCCCGGGGGTGCCGCACTGGGCTTTGGCATCGTCCTTGCCGAACTGCTGGTGCTGGCGTTCATGTCCCCGGAGGTGGGAGAGGCGCTCCAGCGGCTGGGGTATTCGGCCCCCTGCGAACTGCGTTCGTTCCCTGCCTACCGGGCCCGGTCGTGCCTGCGGCGGAGCAGGGCGTGGCGCCGGTATTCCGCGGTCCTCGTCAGCGACTCACCCGCGGACATGTGGCGCGAGCTGTGCTGGTGGTACGCGGTCTACCCGGCCCACGACGCAGGCCAGGACTGCGCGGTCGTGTTCGCGGTCGAGGTGAAGCCGCACCGGCCCGCCATCCGTGCCGTCATGGTGCCCAGGTCCGCGGACGAGCAGCAGGGCCTTGGCCAGCCCGCGGGGGAACTGCTCCCGGCCCCGCAGCCCGCTGAGCCCGAACCCGTGCAACTCCCGGGCCCCATGCCGTCTGCCACTCTCTAAAGCCGCATAGCACAAGTGCTAGAAACTCAGATATTCGGCCAGACCGGTCATGCTCAGGCGGGCTGGGCCCGCAGGAACCTGCCGAAGTGAGGGACGGTGAAGGCGATCAGGCCGCGCTCGGAGCTGTAGATCAGCCCCTTCTTGATCAGGCCGTCCCGTGCCGGGGACAGGCTGGACGGCTTGCGGCCCAGCTCATCCGCGACCCGCGAGGTCGGCACCGGTTCGTCCCCCAGCCCTGCCATGGCCCGCATGTACTCGCGTTCTGCGGGTGTGGCGCGCTCGTACCGGCTCCCGAAAAAACCCACCGCCAGTTCGGCTTCGGCCTGTGGGGCCGCTACCGCGACATCGTCCGGCTCCACCGGGCTCGCTGCGGCAACATCCCAGGTCACTTTGCCGTAGGCCTGCACGAAATAGGGGTAGCCGTCAGCCGCCGCGTACAGCGCGTCGAGCGCCGCTGGGGTGAAGTCTGCCCCCTCCCGCCGGGCGGGCGCCAGGATGGCGTGGTCAGCGGCACCCCGGTCCAGCCGGTCGATCGGCACGTACCGGAACAGCCGCTCCGAGTAGCTCTTGCTCGCGGACAGCACCGAGGGCAGGTGCGGCAGGCCCGCACCCACGACGATCAGCGGCCCGCCGGTCTGGGACAGCTCGTGTGTGGCGGCGCACAGCGCGGACACGTCCGGGGCGGGGACATCCTGCATCTCATCGATGAACAGCGCGACCCCCACGCCGAGGTCGGCCGCGACCGAGGCGGCATCGGCCAGCAGTTCGGTGAGGTCGATCTCCAGGTCGCCGGAGTCGGCACGGCCGCGCGCGGCTGGGACGTCGATGCCGAGGTGTGGTGTGAAGGTGCCTTTGGGCGCCTTGGCATCGCGGGAGGCGAATGCCTTCAGGACTCCGAGGAACTGCTCGACGCGGTCCGGGGCGCGGTGGCGGGGCGCGAGTTCCCGCACTGCCATGTGCAGGGCGCCCGCGACGGGACGGCGGATCGACTGGTCGGGCCGGGCTTCGATCTTCCCGGTGCCCCACAGCCGCTGGAGTGCCATGGACCGGAACGAGTTGAGCAGCACGGTCTTCCCTACGCCCCGCAAACCCGTCAGCACCATGCTGCGTTCGGGGCGGCCACGGGCGATCCGTTCCAGCACCACCTCGAACTGGCCCAGTTCGCGGTCGCGCCCGGCGAGTTCGGGTGGGCGCTGCCCAGCACCGGGGGCGTAGGGGTTCCTGACGGGGTCCATGGCCTAGCAGCCTATTTCCCGGTCTAGCGACTTCCTTAGATTGGGTTAGAAACCCCTACGGCGTGTCGTCCCTGACCGGGCGGCCGGCCCGGTCCCTGGCGCGCCTCTTAGTGGAGCAGCCGGAACGTGTTGACCGCGTCGTCCACGTAGTAGACACCCACGTGGTGCGGGGCAAGCGCCAGACCGAACAGGGCACCGGACCCCGGTGGGTTGCCGGACTTGTCCACGAACTTCTTGGCGATCTGGTCTCCGGCGGGCGTGGTCTCCACCATGCGCCCGTCCCCGCCGTTCACGGTCAGGATGTTGCCATCGGGTTCCAGGGCCAGGCCGAGCGGGTTACTCAGGAACCCGCCCTTGGTCACGACTCTGCCGGTGCCACCGCTGCCCGACCGCTGCGTGGCGCCGGGGATGGCGGCGATGGCGCTGTCAAGGGTGTCAGCCACGTACAGTGTGCCGTTGCTGGCGACGCCGAGCCCAGTCGGCCCGATCACCAGGGCATTTGGGTCGGTGCGCTGCGGGAAGCCCGACGCGACCATCGTGGTGTTGACAAGCCGCGGTGGCTGGCTGCCGCCGACGAGCAGGAGCAGTCGCAGGACGCTGCCGTTGTCGACCACCCCTCCGTTGGCCGCGACCGTGCCGTCCAGCACGTTGCTGACGAACAGTTCAGAGACCGGGCCATGGCTGACCGCAGCCATGTCCCAGGGCCCGTTGATCCCGTTGCCGGAGAACGTCTCGCGCACGTGGCCCTGGTTGTCCAGCACGATCAGGCAGCCCGCACGCGCACTGTGCGCCATGCCGTCGGTGGTCGGCAGGCTGCCGACCACGACCCAGCCGCCGGGGAGGATCTCCAGTGCGGTGGTGAGGCCGACGCCGCCGGGGCATGCCCCGGGCAGGCCGGACTTGTGGATCGACGCGAACACGCTCACCTTGCCGCGCGGGGACACCTGGACGATCGTGCTGCCCGTGCCCTGGAAGTTGTGCGAATTGTTGAAGTTGCTGACGAGGATGTCGCCTTTGACGAGCGCACCCTGCGACTGGCCGACCACGGCCACGCCATACGGGTTGACGTCACCGTCGCCGGGGACGGTCGAGGCGATGGTAGTGATCGTGTGCAGGCCGTTGATGAACGACGTTTTGCCGCTGGCCTGAGCGACTGGTGCCGCGACAGCAAAAGCTGACGTCGCCGCGACTCCCACCACTGCGGTGGCCGCTATGGCGACGCGATGGGCAATCGACACTGCTGCTCTCCCCTTTGGATAGTCGGTCCCTGGGCTGGGCATGACCGGCAAAACTCGCAAAACGCTCCCTCCCGCGAACACCGGTCTATCCCCTGTGCCCCCTACCGCCATTACTCACGGAAATCACAGCACGCAGGTTCGACCCCGAGCGAGATGTCCACTTTCGGACAATTACTTGTCGGGGCAATTAGGAGGGAATTTCCCCGAAATTAGCCGGACTGGATAAATGCACCAATACCGGGAGTTCTTCAGCTGAGGTGCTCAGGGCTCCGGGCCAGGTGAGGCCGGGCGGGTCGCGTTGAGGCGGGCGAGATAGGCGTTGTAGGCAGCCAGGTGCTCGTCGTCGTCGATCCCGCCACGGCCCGGGCCGCTCTGCCCAGCCAGGCGGCCAGCGTCAGCGGCCTGGCTGGCGACCAGTTCTTCGAACCTGGACTTGCGGGCCGCTTCCAGCCAGCCCCGGCTCAGCGACGCCGTGGTGGTGTCCCGGCTCCACATCCACACGACGAGCATCATGAACGCGAACATGATCGCGTCGCCGCCGACCCACATGACCGCGCCAGCCCAGTGGACGTCCTCGACCGGGCTGGGTGACCCGGGAGGCCGGGCACCCGCGACCCCGAGCGCATAAGCGCGGCCCTCGTAGCCCAGGAGCAGCCCGGTGAACGTGTCGACCGGCATGGACAGCGCCAGGATGAGCACCCGGACCGGGTAGGACAGGCGCCAGCGGATCGGCTCTTTGCCGAGGATGGCCATGAAGAACAAGTAGCCCGCGAACAGGTAGAGCACGTGCTCGGCATTGTGCAGCGCCTGGTTGGCGTGCGTGAGCTGGGCCAGGTTGGTCAGGTGGGTGCCCGCGACCGTGGCCGTGTAGAAGGCAACCGTGAACGGCGGCCAGGTGAGGAAGGTGACCACGCGTGAACGGACGGCCCGCTTGGCCCAGGAATGCAGCGGGTTCCTGCTCGCGTGCAGGAGCAGTGTCACCGGCTGCCCCGCCACCAGCATCGGCGGCGCGATCATGAGCAGCATCAGGTGCTGGACCATGTGGTCCCAGAACAGCACGTCGTCATAAGCGCCGATGCCGCTCTGGATCGCGATGACCACCACGGCCAGGCCGCCGAGGAACAGCGCCGACCGCCACCAAGGCCACGGCCGGGCAGGGTGGCGACGGCCGACCCGCCACGCCCCCCACAGGTACAGCCCGGCCGACACGGCCACGGCGGCCGTGACCACGGGCGCGGACTCCCAGTGTGTGGCCACCGTCTGGACGGTGAATGGCGGCATGACGTGGACCCTCCTCCGTGGCCGAGCCTACTCACCACCCTGGGTTGGAGCCGGACCGCCCGAAGGCGGGCTAATGTAGGCGGCTGGAGGGTTCGCCTAGTGGCCGATGGCGGTGGTCTTGAAAACCACTAGGGGCGGCGACGTTCCTCGTGGGTTCGAATCCCACACCCTCCGCTCTACCTGGGGTAACACCCGTTCCCTGGCACTGTGGCCCGGTCCGTCAAGATCACGGGGAGCCCATCTGGGAGACATTTGGGAGACATCCGGTCACCCCTTCGTCTCCCGGAGCGCGGCGCCCGGCAGCAGCGTGACCGTCTGGTCGGCCGCGTCCTGGTGCCTCTTGCGGCGCACATGGGTGTAGGTGTCGCGGGTGATCGCCGACGTGGAGTGACCGAGGACCTCTTGCACGATCTTGACGTCGACACCGGCATCGAACATCAGCGAGACGGCCGAGTGCCGGGCCGCGTGGAACCGGATCACCGGCAGCCCTGCGGCCTTCGCCAGCGCCTTGAACCGCCGCGAGACCCACTCGGCGTCGACCGCGCCCATGGCCGTGTTCGCGGACTGCCGGACCTCCGGCTGCGGCCTGCTGTCGTCACGCCTGGCCCACTGCGCCAGCGCCACACCCAGCACCCCAGCCAGATCCTCAAGACGGCCAGGGACGTCGGCCAGTGGGGCGGTCATGGCCGCACCTGGCCGTGGTCACGCTCGGCCTGCTCGACCTCGGCCCGCAGCCCCTCGGCGCTCGCCGCACGGACCACCAGCGGCGGGATGACATCGGGACGCCGCGCGTACAGCAACGGTCCCAGCGAGCCGCGCCAGCACCGCCACTGCGGATGGTCACGCTCGATGCTGGCCAGCTCGGCGGTCACCTGCCGGGACGCCTCGGTCACTTCGTCTGGCGTCCCATGGGGGGCCATGGAAAGCTTGTCCATCAAGGATCTCGCCTCCTCGTTAGGCGGGGTTCCAGGGCCCGTCCAGGTGTTCGCGCACTTGGCGGGCCCGCTCTGTTGTATCTACGTAGCCCATAGCAGACCATAGGCTGATGATGGGTAACGGTGTCTGCGCAGGTCACCTATGGTGATCGCGTGGTCGAGAAGGTCGATCCAGACAGCCCCGTACCGCCCTACCGGCAGGTAGCGGCGTACCTCCGCGCCCAGATCGAGCGAGGGGAACTGACTCCCGGACGGCGCCTGCCGTCGATCGCTGACCTCGTGCAGACCTACGGCATTGCCAGGACCACAGCAGCGAAGGCCCTGCGCGTCCTGATCGATGACGGCCTCGCCGAGGTCTCCCCGGGAATGGGCACCTATGTCAGGAGCACCGACTGAACCGCGCAGGGCGGCCAGGGCGGCGGTCACCGGGGTGGCCCTGCTGGGGGCGTGCCGGGCAGGCGGCACAGCCCGTGAAGCACTTGGGCGAGCACTGCGGGGTCACGCAGGGCTTTGACGGGGCGCCCAGGCCGGTGCCCGGTCTGCCCCGGGTCGCGGCGCTCGGGCGGCCCGTCCGTGCCCGGCCACTGGGCGCCAGGCTCAGTCACCGGATGCCGCGACAAGTTCGGCCCGCAGCCCGTCGAGGGTCTCGGCCGCGAGGGTCCGGGGTTCGCGTTTCCACTCAGGGCCCCGCCTCGACGCCCACCATGTCCCGGCGTCGGCGGTCCGCCACACGTGCCAGCCCGGGAACTCCGCCTCTAATGCGGCGGTCACCTGCGCGTCCATGTCCTGTGCTCCCCTCTAGACTCATGATGTAGGACATCTATACGTCCTACATGTCAAACCTTGGCCTCACGTGGGTCAGGCAGTCAAGTCAGGGGATGTATGACGTCTAAGCTCAGAGAGCGTGATCAAGCAGGGCAGGAGCAACGAGTGCCACTAGAGAGCCCCAGGGCACAGTTCCGGCAGCTCGCTGACGAGATCCGTGCGGCGGTCGGCCGCGGCGAGTACCCGCCCGGGTCGACGCTCCCCTCAGAACCGGAACTCGCACGCCGCTACGGCGTGAGCAGGCTGACCGTCAACCGCGCCGTTGGGCTGCTCCGCACTGAGGGCCTGGTCCGCGTCGAGCGCGGCAAGGGGACCGTCGTCCGCGAGATCCCCATGATCACCCGTGACGCCATGTCCCGCTACCTCCGCACGTCCCGCGAGCGCGGCGAGGCCCGCGGCGCCTTCGACAGCGAGGTCCGCGGCCTCGGCCTGACACCCCGCACCGAGGTCACCGTCGAGCGCCTCAGCGCCCCGGCCGCCATCGCGGTGGCGCTGGAGCTGGCCGAGGGCGCGGACGTGGTCACCCGCAACCGGCGCATGTACGCCAACGACGTGCCCGTCCAGCTCGCCACGTCCTGGATCCCCGCCGAGATCGCCGACGGCACGCGCATAGCGGAGCCCGACTCAGGCCCTGGCGGGATCATCAGCCGCTTCGCGGAACTCGGCTACGCACAGACCAGGATCACCGAGCGCATCCAGGTCCGGCGCCCCAGCGACGGGGAAGCACGCTTCCTGCGCCTCGACAACGACCAGGCCGTCACCGAGATCTGGCACACGGGATGGACCGCAGAGGACCGACCGGTCGAGGTCTGCGTCCACGTCGTGCCCGCTCACCTGTGGGCACTCGACTACGAATGGTCGATCGAGCCACGCGCCTGACCGTTGCGTGGGAGACATTTGGGAGACAGACGGCGCGAGACCAGCCGAGACCAAGCGAGACCAGCAGAGACAGCAACCCGGCCTTGACCTGCATAAACCGAGACCAGC
Source organism: Streptosporangiaceae bacterium (assembly GCA_035946955.1). Taxonomy (GTDB): domain Bacteria; phylum Actinomycetota; class Actinomycetes; order Streptosporangiales; family Streptosporangiaceae; genus DASYYE01. Next base: position 15,623 of record DASYYE010000243.1, read on the forward strand.
CGAGACTGACCGAGACCAGCAGAGACCAGCGTGCCGGTCTTGAAAACCACTAGGGGCGGCGACGTTCCTCGTGGGTTCGAATCCCACACCCTCCGCTCTACCTGGGAAGACTCGGCAGGCATCGCGGACGGCACGGGGTGGCCGGTGGGGACAGGCCGTCATGCTCCCGCCTCGACCATCCGCGCCGCCGCCTCAGCGGCGGCCAGGTCGGTGTGCGCCGTGGTGTGGCTCACCGGATGACCGCGCTGCTCGACCGGCTGTACCGGATTGATGCCGAGTTCGGCGGTGACGAGCTGTGCGGGCTGGCGGCTGGGTACCTGCAAGAGGCCGCGCGGGTGTTCAGCCGGACCGGCGGGAGCGCGGGTACGGCGCGGATGCACCAGGTGATGGCCGGCCTCACCCAGATAGCCGGGTGGCTGTCGATTGACGCGAACCGCCACGCTGACGCCAGGCGCTACCTCAGTGCGGCCATCTACGCCGCGCATGAGGCAGGCGACCTCGGCCTGGCGGCCCACGCTATGGGCTACCTGAGCCTGTCCGCCCTGTACCAGGGTAACCACCGCGAGGCGTTCCCGCTCGCTGAGACAGCGGTGGGTCTGTCCGGGCCGGCGTCACCAGCGGCGCGGGCGATCGTCCACACCAGAGCCGCGCGGGCGCCCGCCCGTGAGGGGCACAGTGCCCTCGGCGCTTGCCAGCGCCACCTCGACCTTGCCTGGGCCGCCTTCACCGACAGCGCATCCGGAGGTGCCCCGGAGCCGCGGTGGTGCGGGTATGTGGACCGGGTGGAACTCGCCGCCCAGCGTGGCGCCTGTTTCCTGGACCTCGGCATGCCAGCACAGGCCGCCACAGCGGTGTCTGAGGCGATCGGGCTGCTCACCGGGTCCGCGCCGCACCGGGTCCGTGACCTCGCCCACTACAAGACGCGCCTGGCACTGGCACACCTGGCCGCTGGTGACCTCGACGCCGTGATGGCCGCCGGGACCGAAGCGGGCACCATCGTCTCCCGGATCACCTCCTCGCGGATCCGGGAACGCTTCGCTGAACTGACCGCTGCGGTCGGCACCCGTGACCCGCGCCGGGCGCGGGAACTGGCCACAGTGGCGCGGGGCACACGCCTTACAAGTGGGCCAGGACCGCTTTCGTGACGCTGGCGGTATCGGCCAGGCTGGGCAGCACCGTTTCGGCGCCTGCGGCTGCCAGCATGGCCATGTCGCTGCTGCCAGTGGCCACGGCGACGACCCTCACACCGGTCTCCAGGGCTGCCGCGACGTCGCGGGGGGTGTCGCCAATGAGCACCGTGGACTCCACACTGAACGGGGAGCCGTACCTCTCTGCGGCCCGGCGCATGGCGGTCTGAACGAGGGCTGAGCGCGCGGTCCCGTCCATGCCGTAGGCACCCACATCCAGGTCGAGGTAGCGGGCCAGGCCGAAAACGCCCAGCTTCAGCTCAGCGATCGAGCGCATGTTGCCAGTCAGCACCGACTGGACCAGCCCTGGGCGCCCAGCCAGGTCCGCCAGGGCAGCCTCAGCGCCCGGCAGGGACCGCCCACGCTCAGCCACCACGCCGCGCGCCGCGCGGAACACCCCGGCCACCGCCTCGGCGAAAGTGGCAACCGCCTCGGCATCCGTGGGCAGCCCGTGCAGTTCCAGCGTGCGGGTGATGATGGCCTGGTCGGTCTGGCCAGTGAGGTCAGCGAGTTCCCCCAGCGGCTGCCCGGTGGCCTTCTGGAATGCCTCGGCGTACAGCTCACCGGACAGCGCCCCCACGTCAACGAGCGTGTGGTCGATGTCCCACAGCACCAGGGTGCGCATGGTGCCCGAATCTAGCTGACCCCGCCACTAGGCTGAGCACTGCGTGTGCCAAGACGCAAAGAAAGCCCGCCAGCCATAGCCAGCGGGGGCGCTCCCAGTCTGCCGCCTACGGTTTCGGCAGCGGGTGGTCCTCGAACATGTAGGTCACGGCCCCAGCGAATTGCTCGGTGATCATCTCCCAGTGGTGGTCGGGGGTGCGGTTTACCAGTACCGCGCGGAAGGGTGGTCTGGTGGTGTTGCAGGTGCCAGGCGATGGTCTGCGGCCCGGCGTCCAGGCCCCGCCCGGCCAGCTCCTTGCGCAACTTGGTGATCAAGGCTGACGGTGGCGTCTGGGGGCCCGCGGTGAGGTCTTGGCCGCCGTGACCGCGGCCCGAATGCCGCCTGACCCTCAGCGGCGTAACGCCTGGGCAGCGTGCAGACCCAGGACCGGGCCATCCCGCAGGTGCGGGCTACCTCGCTGACCGGGCGGTGCTCAACGGTGACAGCGGTGATGACCAGTCGGGCTTTCGACATCCCGGCAGCCTCGGAGCCACCCGTCCGCTAAGCCCGCCGGCACACCGCCCGCCAGCAGCGCAACTGTCCTCGATGTCTTGAGACACACCTCATACCCGCAACCGGACTGTCAACGGCCGGCTGGTTACGCGTGCGTTACGCCGCGGATACCGCTCTCACGGAGGCTGGTCCCGAGGCAAGCAGGCGGCGTCTTGACCCGGGGCGATGACGCTACTTTCCGTCCGGCTCCAGGCAGGTGCTGTCCGCTCCCGCCCTCAGGAACGGATCGGAGAGAGGTGATCCTCACAGATGTACCCAAACCTTCGGCGTGGTGGCCTGGCAGCCGCTACGGCCCTCGCCCTCGCGACGGCCCTGGTGCAGGCGGCCCCTGCCTGGGCCAGTACTGCTCCGGCCGCCTCGCGTGGCCACACCAGCAAGGTGCCGCAATGCGGGTTCAACGGCCACTATTACGGCGCGGCGGACTCCGGTTACGGTTCGCACGGCACCGAATCCCATATCTGGACGTGGACGCACTGGTCAGTGAGTCACGTCACCGGCCACTTCTCCGGCGAGTCCGCCTGGATCACGGACCCCAATAACGCCTACTACTCGCTCGAGGTGGGCTTCGTCAGCGGGCAGGCCTATTCCAGCATCAGTGGCGGTTACAACGGCTGGACCAATGGCATGATGCCGTACTACACCGTCGGCAACAGCGCGGAGTCCTACTTCCAGGACGTCTTCCTCCCGTCGAGCACGTACATCTACCTCATAGCCCAGGCCGGGGGCTCCGACGACTTCGCCGATGTGCTGGGCAGCAACACGACATACATGGCCAAGGACATCACCAACTGGCCAATCAGCTCGGACAGCGCGCACGAGCAGAACCATATGCAGGGCGAGGTCACCGACACGGCCACCTGGATGGGTGGCGGGTCCGGCGACTCCATGACGCTGTACTGGATCAATGGCAGCGGGAGCGCCTATCCCTGGGGCTACCTCAACATGTGTGAGAACTCCCCGTACTGGGCCAGTTCCAGCAATGGCAAGGACTACTTCGCCAACGGCGGCTACTGATGCCCGCGTCTCTCGACAGGACCGGTCACGCCGGGCCAGGCGGCCGGCAGGGGGTTGGGCGGCTCGCATGGCTCATGCCGGCGCTGGTGGCGGTGCTGGCGGCAGCGGGTTGTGGCACCGCGGCCAGCGGCGCTACCCAGGCCACGGCAGGCCTTACCGCGAAGTGCCAGGCCGCGCAGTCAAGCATGCTGGCAACGGTGCCGGGCTTCGTGACACTGTTCCGGCAGGCCGTCCCGGCCCTGCCGGGAGACCCAGGTGCCCACCTTTCCCGGCCCCAGGAGTCCACGCAGTACGTGTGCGGGGAGTCCAACGGGTTCGTCGCTGACGACATGATGCACGGCAAGTACCGGGCCCAAGACAACGCGCTGGCCCGGAGCCTCGGGTACACCTTGGGGAGACTGCCGCTGCTGCCATACATCGGACCCGCTGTCACCACTGACCCACATGGAGTGTTCGAGGCCTACGAAAGCGCATACGGCTTCCGGTCGGTTACGGCAGCGGGAAAGTGGCTCACCAGCGCCCGCCGGACGCCAGTTCGGCCGGATGACCTGACCGTTCCGCTGCCGCCCAGTTTCATTGCGCGCACCGACGTCTTCGGTCCCAATGACGGACGGCATGAACACCGGATCGGGATCAGTGGCCTTATCGGAACCACTGCTGTTGTCGTGAGCTTCAACGGTGGACGTGGGCTCTCCTGGCGAGACATCCAGGCGATCTGGCAAAGCGCCTATTCACGCCTGCGCCACTGCCTCGGCTCGGCAGCAAAGACCGCCTGACACTGCGACTCCAATGGAGGACATAATGCGAGGAAGGACAATAACCGGCGGGCTCGCCGTGACCGCGCTCGCGGTCGCGGGCTGGGGAGCCGTGGCTCATGCATCGGCCTCTTCAGGCGGCCGGGCTGGGACCGCCGTCACATACTCCCGGGCAGGCGTCAGCAAGATGGCGCCGGCGATGTCGTGCATGCCCGGCGAGATCACGGCGGTGTCCGCTGTCAGACCTGGCTCTACCCGGGCCGGACTGCGGCACCTGGCGCCGTGGCCACTGGCCCAATTCACCGACTCCGTGAGCGGGGAGCTTGCGTTCTTCTCGCCACCCCGCCTGCCCGTGGTTGGGGCCGGCTCGCCGCTGGCCCACGCCCCGGCAGCGGTCATGGCCGACCGCAGGCTCCAGTCCTGTGAATACCTGATGCAGGACCGTCCCGCTGCACAGCCGTACATCGCGGCGGCGATCAATGCGGCGGTCAGCCGGGGCCTCGACCGTTCAGTCATTCACCTCCGCGCGAACGTGCAGATGGTGCTGATCGGTGACAACCCACTGCGGCCCGACTCGCTTGTGGTCACACTGCTGACGACCGGGCGAAAGGTGGCCACCGACCCACTCGGCCACACCATCTACGGCCCGTACCGAGCGGTCATCGCCATGGTCAACAAGGCCAGCAGGCACGTCACCGGAGTGGGTACCGGCACCTGGCCGGGCTGAGGAAGCACTGCCTGAGTGGTGGCACCGGTGGGGGTGCCACCACTCACGGCGGCCCCGCGCCTAGATGCTTGGCGCGATGGCTGAGAATCGCTCCAGAAGGGGCCAAAGGGGGGGCCTGGGAGATCGTAATCATGCCCTGAACAGGAGGACTGCGGTCAGTCCGCTCCCCGCCAGCGTCGACGGGGCCGGGCGAAACCATCGCCCACCTCGGCCGCCAGCGCCAGGTAGGCGTCAGCGGTGGCCCGGCTCAGCCGGTGCCGGTCGACCTCCGCGCCCTCCGCGAGGTGGGCGTCGTAAGGAACCCACACGACCGCGCGGCACCTGGATGCGAAGTGCTTGTCCAGTTGGTCGAGGTCGACCGGCCTGCGGCGGGGCGGCAGCACCGAGCACAGCACGACGACGGCCTCGCGTACCAGGTCACCGTGGGA
>DASYYE010000244.1:0-18697 GCA_035946955.1 Streptosporangiaceae bacterium
GGGCCGAAATGGACGCGCCGTCCGCGGTCCCGGGCACGAGGCGAAGTGGGACACCCAGACGGACGACATGCGCACCATGGCCGCAATCTCATTGAATGACGCAGGTCACGCGGAGGGCAAGTGACAGCGGCCTTCTTAACCGGATATTCATCCGAGGGTCTGGGGAACATGATTGGGGTGACGATCGACCGTGAGGAGGAGCGCCCCCATGCTGCAGGTTTTTGGCTTCGACCGGGTTGGTGTGCTGCTCGGTGACCTGTTCTTCGTGGACCCCGACCCGTCCCCGGGACAGGAAGGCGCCGAACGTGGTGTCCGGCTGGAGGTGAGGATGCTGGAACCGGGGGAGCTGACGGGGTCTATCTACTCGGCCAGGCCGATCATGGTCGGGCGGCCGGTGTGGCGGGCCGACCTGCTGGAGAGCGTCGACGGGCCACCCGGCAGCCTGAACCGGGCACACCACCACCCGGTCTTTCGGGGCTGGGAGCCGGGCCACCGGGTATTCGACGCCGACCTGTCCGCCCATCCGGTGGAGTGGGTGGGGGACCAGCTCGCCGACCTCGAAGGCCTGCTCCGTCAGGCCGGGGTCGAACCCGACGAGACGTTCACCGAAGACGCCAGGAGCCTGCGCAAATGCGTGCCTGAGGTCACGCGGGCCCTCGGCGACATGCTGGCGCAGGTCAAGTCGGGCGAGCTGGCCCAGGCGCCAAGCGCCGAGGTGAGCAGCGCCAGGGACAGCTGGCTCTAAGGGCTGCAAAGAATCGCTGGAGAGCACGGGGCTGCTGATAACAGCAAGAAGCCTGTGCTGGCTCTAGGAGGCGTCCGGCCGCTAAGGCACTGCCTGGTCCCATTGGGAAGCGCGGCCCTCCCGCATCTCTGGGAGACCCCGGTGAGGACAAGGTCCTCCAGGCGGCCGGCGTCGCCTTCACGTGCGCGCTAAGTCTGGCTCCATGCACCCTCGGAGAGGATCAACCACACGCCGACCTGCCCGAGCGGAAGGACCAGTAGCCGGTCGCGGATCAGGTCCGCTCGCCATTGCTTGTCCTGCACGCGGTGCTCGAAGAGTTTGGTGCGCACCTCTATCACGACATCGAGGTCGCCCACGTCCAAGGGAGACTTCTTTCGGAACCGGATTTCTATGTCGCCCGGTTGTTCAGGCCCGGTCGGCGGCTCCTCAGGGCACTCGACCGCTTCGCCGACAACAGCCGGTAGCAGCTCACCCAGGCGACGCAGGACTTCTTCGTCCACGCTCTCGTCGTAGGTCACATCGATCAGCGGCATTCCACCAATGTTTCAGAGTTGGCATGCTCGTCGGCCGCAGTCGGGGCAGTTGAGCCACTGGTCCTTGCTGCGTGTGCCCTGCCAGAGCGTGGATCGCTACTCTGTGGCTGTGGGTTACCAGCCGATGAGTCTTGCAGACCTCGCTCGCTTTATAGCGGTTGAGCCGGACTTCGACACGCGATGGCGGCTGGTGGTCGAGTTCCTGAAGGAGTATCACGAGGAGCCGGTGGGGGCGCGTCGGCGACTGCTCGCGGACACGCCAGGGTCAACCGGTGATGAGCGCTGGGATGTGCTCTTCGCAGGGCTTGCCGAGCACCTTGCCATGCGAGACGGCGCGGACGCACCGGCATGGTCGGCATCTCGCGGGCTACGGCGCTTCTGGTTCCCGTTCGACACGCCAGGCGCGCGCGCGCAGGCACTCGTGCACGCACCGGCTGCCTTGCGCAGGCGGGGCGTATTCGTGGCCGACTACGAGATCGACGCCGCGTGAGCGATCCCTCGCCACTGCTCGACCGCGCGGGGATCGAGGAGGCTTTCCGCCGTCTTGGTGACCGGCTCGCGAGGCGGGGTGTGGTTGCAGACCTCTATGTCTTCGGGGGCGCTGCGATGGCCCTCGCGTATGACTCGCGCAGGGCCACCCGTGACGTCGATGCCCTGTTCAAACCGCACGGCATCGTCCTTGAGGAGGCACAAGCCGTGGCCGGCGAACTCGGCCTGCCTCCCTGGTGGCTGAACGAGCAGGCCAGTTCCTATGTCGCGCCAGGAGGGGACGCGGCGGCCTCCCGGGTATTCGACCATCCGGGCCTTCGCGTCTTCGCCGCCTCGCCCGAGCATCTCCTGGCTATGAAGGCGTTCGCGGCCCGGCCGCGTGACGTGGAAGACATCCGGCAACTCGCGCGGGTGCTCGGCCTGCGCTCCGTCGATGACGTCCTCGCCTCAGTGCACGAGGTCTTCCCTGAAGAGGAACCGCCAGCGCGGCTCAGGCTCCTCCTACAGGAAATCTTCTCCGATCAAGACGGGTGAACTGGTCACCGCAGAACCGGAACCCTGCCCACCCTGTCCTGCCGGAGGCCGCCCGCGGCCCCACTTTCATGATCGCGGTGGTTTGTACTGCTATGTGCAGTAAAACCCACCGCGATCATGGGGATCAGGCCCCGGCGCAAGGCGACTCTCACGCTCGGTAGCTTACATTTCACCCTCCGCCACCTGGGCGGACTGCCGGTCGTCGCACTAGGCGCCTGGGAGGCTGTCACCAGCGCAGACGCCGGTGGCAGGCCCTTGCCTGGCCCGGCGTTGCTTAGGGCTCTGGTTAAGGGGCAGTGAGGGTTTCGTGAGGCTTCACCTAAAAAGAACCATTACCTGCGAGTGAGGTGTAGATACCGATAAGGTAACACCCGCGCCAATAGGGGAGCGGGGCTTACTTTGCTTCTCAGGAGACAATGGTGAAGAAGTTGATCCCCATGGCGGCGTTCCTGCTTGTGCTCATGGGTGTGGCAGGTATCGCGTACCGGATCGTGCGGGGCCCAGCCCCTGCCGATGACGCATCCAGACTCGAACGCAAGGCCGAACGGCCATGAACGTGAAACCGCTGGCCCGGCCAACAGGGGCGGTGAATGGCAGGCGGCTGCGGATCGCGATGGTCGCGCCGCCGTACTTCACCGTGCCGCCGGCGGCATACGGGGGAGTCGAGTCGGTCATCGCCGACCTGGTGGACGCACTGGTGGACCGCGGCCACGAGGTCACCCTGGTCGGTGCCGGAGAGCGGCTGACCAGGGCACAGATCTTCATCGCCACCTACCACACCCCGCCAGCAGAGCAGTTGGGCGAGCCGCTGCCGGAGGTCACCCACTCGGCCCATGTCGGGCGGGTGCTCGACGACCTGCCTGTCGACGTCGTGCACGACCACACCCTGGCAGGGCCACTGCTGGCCCGGGGACGGCCCGTGCCGACGGTCGTCACCGCGCATGGGCCGGTGGACGGCGACCTCGGCACCCTCTACCGGGCACTGCGGGGCAGTGTGTCGCTGGTCGCCATCTCAAACTCCCAGCGCTCCGCTGCCCCCGACCTGCCCTGGGTAGCCACCGTCTACAACGCGATCGACCACACTACGTTTCCATTCCAGACCAAAAAAGAAGAGTTCGCGCTCTTCCTGGGCCGCTTCCACCCGCACAAAGCGCCGCATCTGGCCATTGACGCGGCACGACGTGCCGGACTGCCGATCGTGCTGGCGGGTAAGTGCGCTGAGCCCATAGAGAAGGCCTACTTCCAGGCTGAGATCGAGCCCAGGCTCGGCGCCGACACCACCATGTTCGGGGTGGCCGACGCCGCGGCCAAGCGCGACCTGCTGGCCAGGGCGGCCTGCCTGGTGTTCCCGATCTGCTGGGAGGAGCCGTTCGGGCTGGTCATGATCGAGGCGATGGCGGCTGGGACGCCAGTGGTCGCCTTGCGCCGCGGGTCGGTCCCGGAAGTCGTCAAGCACGGTGTCACCGGCATCGTCGTGGACGACCCCGACCAGCTCGCTACGGCGATCGAGGCAGCCCGTGGGCTCGACCCCGCGCGGTGCCGCCAGCAGGTGGCGGAGCGATTCTCGGTCCCCGTCATGGCCGCCGGGTATGAGGCCGCCTACCGTCAGGTTCTGGCCCGCCAGCGGGCTCACCGCGACGTAGCCCGGCTGCCCGGCCGCCACGCACGGCCGAACGCCGGGGCCCGCGTCCGCGGGGCCCCGGCGTCCGTGGCGGTTGGGCTGGCTACTCAGTCGCCGAGGTAACCAGCAGGCAGGTTGTGGCCTGGTACCTCACCCGGCGTCAGGATCTTCTTGTCGCCTGGGTAGGGCTGGCGCCAGGCGTGGGCGCTGTACCAGTCCAGCCGGTTCAGCTGAGCTGGGTTGGCCCAGTCGTTGATCGCGTGTGAGCCGTTGAAGCGGCCCTGACGGCTCCACGCGACCCACGCGAAGTACGTCGCCCACTCAGACCTGGGGATCCCCACCTTCGCGGGCGAGGCCGGCACCCAGGTGGTCGCGCCGCCCTTGGCCTTGTTCGCGGCCAGGCCGTAGGTCAGCGGGATCTGGTTGGCCACGTGGGTGAACGGCGTGAAGTCCGGGGTGTTGGTGAAGGCGTTGCTCATTGGCTCCGCCGCCCGGTCTTCCTGGTTCATCGGTGCGACACCGAGGATCTGCTCGATCGTCCGCACCACGTTGAGCTGGGTGTAGTAGGTGCTGTCAACAATGCCCCGCTTGGCGTAGGGGCTGGCGACCAGCAGCGGGCCGCGGTGGCCGTCCACATGGTCCGCGCCGTTCTGGGTGTCGTCCTCGACCACGAAGACGGCCGAGCTGTTCCAGAACTTGGAGTGCGAGATCGTGTCGATGATCCGGCCCAGGGCCAGGTCGTTGTCGGCGACCTCGGCCACCGGGTACGGGTCGCCGCTGCCGACACCCGCGGTGTGGTCGTCAGGCAGCCACATCAGGTTGAGGTTGGCGAGCTTGCCGGTCTTCACGCTCTGCGCGAAGGACTGCTGCCACATGTCCACCCGGTACTGGTCCGGGATGCCGAGGTCGAAGATCGGGTACTGGTGGTCGGTGATGGCGTTCAGCGACGGGATGTCGGAGTAGCTGTTCACCGAGGAAGGGGGCACCGGCAGTGGGCCTGAGGCCTGGCCCTCCATGATCTGCGAGTCCTGGTAGTACTGCGACCAGGACGGGACGGGGTTCAGCTGGGTGAGGAAGTTGTTGTACTCACCGTAGGACTTGACCGTCTGGCCAGCGGCCTCGGCGGCGTTCCACAGGAAGCCGTCCCGCTGGTAGGCGAGCGCGTCGGCACCCGAAGCCGGGTAGCTGCGGTAGAACGCGCCGAACTCCTTCTCGATGTAGTCGTTCGCGTCGGCCTGCACCAGCCAGTTGTGGCCGTCGGCCGAGAGCGTGCCCTCGTCGTAGAAGTTGTCGAACAGCCCGAACTGGCTGGCCAGCGCGTGGCCGTTGGGCGTGATGGTGGCGCCGAACTGGGCCAGGCTGGCGTCGCTGTTGCCCTTGCCGATGTCGCCGAAGTCCTGGTCGAAGGTGCGGTTTTCGCGGACGATCAGGAAGACGTGCTTGATCGGCGACTTGCAGCCCAGACGGACGGGGATCGCGACCGGGGCGGCGGTGCAGTGGCTCAGCGGGGTGCTGGCCAGCAGGTGCTCCCAGTCGTTGTCCACGAACACCTGGTGCGTGTAGCCGGCCAGGGCCGACATGGCGGGCATGGCGAACTGGGTGACCGAGCCGGTGTCGTCGTAGGTGTTGTAGCCGGTGACCGCCGACGGGGCGGGGGCGGTGCCGGGGCCCTTGTTGATGGTGCTCTGCGGGCCGCGGGAACCGATGCCCTTGTCGTTGGTCACGATGACCTGGCCGAGCGCCGCGTCCCAGGCGACGGCCACCGGGTACTGGTCGGTGGGCAGCAGGCCCAGGTACTTCACAGGCGTGGTTGGGCCGCTGTAGCCGTACACGGCCAGTGCGTTGTCCCGCCCGATGCTGACCAGGATGTGGCTGGCGTCCGGCATCGTGATCGCGTTCGGGTAGCTGCCGACGGTCGAGCCCGGCAACGGGTTGACGTTGACGGTCTGCTCCACGCTGGCGGTCTTGGTGTTGATGAAGGACAGCGTGTCGTCGTTGGAGTTGGCGACTATGAGGGTGCCATCGGCCGCGAGGTACTCGGCCGTCGGCTCGAGCCCCACGGGGACCTCCTTGACCTTGCCGCTCACCAGGTTGACCACGGACACCGTGCCGGTGGTGGCCGCGCCAGTGACCTTGTTGGCCACGATGGGTGTGCCGTCGGACAGGTTGGTGTACTCACCGGGCCTGGCGGGCCGGCCACCCTCGTCGGACACGAACGCGGTACTGCCGGCCAGCACCACCTGGCGCGGGGCGTTGCCGATGTGGATGAGCTGGACCAGCGCGTTCGTCGAGGTGTCGATCACGCCGAGTTCGTTGACGCCGTTGAGCGCCACGTAGAGCTTGGACCCGTCTGAGCTGAGCGCCATCCCTGATGGCAGGTCGGCCTCGGTCGGGCTGTTCTGCGCCAGCGTGATGGTCACCGGCGAGGGAGAGACCATGCCGGTCGAGGAGACGCTGAAGCGGAGCAGGTCGGCGCTCTGCGGTACCCACAGCGTGGTGCCGTCCGGCGACCACAGCGGGCCGTCCGCTGCGACCGAGCCGTCACCGATCACGGGGTCAGTGCTGCTGCCGGTGCCGACCTGCTGGATGACCTGGTCGGTCTTCAGGTTGATGATGGTGAGGAAGCCCGTGAAGTCGTTCCAGCTCAGGGCAGCCAGGTACTGGCCGTTGGGACTGACCGCCGACGACACGAGGCGGGCGTTGTTGACGAGCAGGCGGGTGCCGATCGGCTTGACCCGCTGGTTGCTTGCCAGCAGGATGCCGTTCGCGTTGCTGGTGCCGACTCGGGCGTCGCCGAACCCTCCGGCGAGGCCGGATGCGGCGGCGGCGGTGCCGAGCATCGCGAGGACGGCCAGCGAGGTGCCGGCACCGGTGACCAGGCGTATGGCCCTCCGGTGCTCATGGCGCCACCGCGCGGACAGGACATGTCGCATACGGTTCTCCGCTTCTTGTCTCGGCCCAGCGCAGGGTGAAAGGCCACTGGGACCTGGCTGAGGCTAGGAGGCCGTCGTTTACCGTCAGCGGACGGGAGGTGAACCCTGGTTTGCCCAACCTGAAAGGTTTAGCCCCATATGCCTTGCAGGCGGTCTGTCCTGCCTGCTCACATCACCAGCGGGTAAGGATGCCCTGGTCGAAGATGGTGGTGGCTGCTTCGCGCGCCTGGGTGGCGACAGCAATGGCATCTTCGATGTCGTCGCTGGTAGGGCCTGGGCTGTCGCTGCTGGGGTATTCGAAGCTGTTCCGTGCCCGGCGGACCCTTCCGAACGAGCGGAAGACGCGCACTGTCGTTCCGAACTGCGAGGTGATCGCTTCCTGGACCGCCAGGTGCCCGCCTCGGCTGGTTGCCCGCAGCCCCTGCGCCTCGAGCAGGCTCGCGGCGCTCTTGCGGAGAGCGTCATAGGCCAGCTGGTAGGCACCGGACAGATCGCCGGACACCTTGGCCCGCGACGCGGTAGCAAGGTGGCGGCCTGCATCTTCCAGCATGCGGCGCGCAATCGCGAGGTCGGGGGTCACCGGCTCCACTTCCCCCGCGTCGATCAGCTCGCGCACACGCTCACGGCCACGTTCCCAGCTCATGGGGTTCCTTCCCGGGCGAGGACCGGGACGAGCGGACGCCGTTTCACCTCGGTATGAAATCCATCGTCACCGGAGCGCCACCAGTCGGCCGAGCGGATGGTCACGTTGACCTCGCGGGCGAGGCGGGTGCCCGCGTGCTGGGCCGCATCATCCAGGGCGTCGCGGTCCGGTGTGCCGATAACCAGGACATCCAGGTCAGCCGGTGGACGGCCCTCCTGCCCTGCGTAACGAGCAGCCCAGGATCCGAACAGGTACGCGCTTTCGATCCCGGGCACGTCGGCGAGTTCGTCGGCGAGAACCTGACGAGGACCGAAGGAGCGCAGCAGCAGTTCCGTCAGCGGCCCGGTAAGCGGCGACCGCGCGGCTTTGACGAGGCGGGTCCTCCCGACGCGCCGGGAGACCATCACCCCCGCCTGCTCCGCCCGGACGATCTCACGCTGCACCGACGACACTGCTGATCCCGCACGGGAGGCTAGTTCGGTCAGTGTCCACTCCCTGTCGGGATCTAGCAGGACCAGCGTGAGCACTTCCGCCTGCAGCCGTGACCGCAGCAGTGGCAACAAGGGCGGCGGTGCTGACTTTTGCATATCGTGCACGATACATTGCATGATACGGAAGAGTAAAGCTGGCCTTCTTCGACTCAGCCAAGGGGTCGCGGGCTCGTGTCCGCCCCAACCACACAGGATCTTGCTCCAGACTCAGGTGGTGTCGAAACAGCCGTCGATCAGCCGCAACGGGTTGGTCACCTGCTCGTAGTGCGGCCCCGTGACCGTCTGCTGCCCGTTCACGGACGCAGGCCCGTCCCCGTCAGCCGCGTAGCAGCCGTCGGTCTGCACGTCCACGATGTACTTGGCGACCACCGGGTAGGCCGGGCCGGCGACGTAGTAGGTGACCAGGCACGTCCAGACCCCGGAGCCGTCCTGAGGGGTGGCGGGCGTGCCCTTCTGACAGCTCGTGTGCGCGTGCAGGCTGAGGACTGAGGGGCGCGGGTTGCCCTGCTCGACCTGCTGCAGCACGTACAGGTTGGCGAAGGCCGTGCTGATGGACGTCTGGAGCGGCCCAGCGGCCAGTCCCGTCGGACCACAGCCGGAGACCGTCAGCCCGACCATGGCGCAGGCCCCGGCCGCCACCGCCGCTGCCCGCAGCGACCGCATCAGGCCGCCACCCCGATCGTGCGGCTGCGGAACACCAGCCATGCCAAACCCCCGCACACGGCGAACCACACCGCGCAGGTCAGCAGCCCATCCCGGAACGGGCCGTAGAACGCCGGGTCAGCCCAGAAGCCGTGCCAGGCCAGGAACGGCGTGGACAGCAGCGCCATCTGCCCCCACACGGGCAGGCTGACCAGGGTCACGACCTGCAACACGCCCGCGAGGACCACCGGGATGCCGATACCCACCACGCTGTTGCGGGACAGGACGGAGCACAGGATGGCCAGTGCCGTGAAACCAAGGACCGGGGGGACCTCCGACAGCCAGCTCACGATGACCAGCTGGCTGGCATGGCCTGCGGGCACGAGCTGACCGCCTAGCCCGACCACCGGCTGAGTGCCAGCAGCCAGGCCGGCCAGCAGGCCGGTCACGGTCAGTGCCACCATCGCGGCCACCACGAACGTCACCGCCGCCAGGAACTTCCCCACGAACACCTGGCCACGGGTGCACGAGCGGGTGAGGACCGTCTTCCAGGTACCGAAGTGGTCCTCACAGGAGAAGATGTCACCGGCGACCACAGCCGCCAGCACCGGCAGCACCCACTGGGCGCCGAACCCCAGGATGACCATGGGGATGGCGAAGCCCGAGGTGTGCACCCACTGGCCGAACGGGGTGTCCCCTGGCGTCGCGCTCTGCAGGTTCAGGCCGCCCACCACGAAGAACGGCACGACCAGGCACGCCAGGGCGACCGCCCGCACCCGCAGCAGGCCCGCCAGTTTGGTGAGTTCGAGCCGCCATACGACCAGCACACCCGGTCGGCCGGGGGAGCTGGGGTGTTCAGTAAAAGAAGGCCACTCTTGGACAGCGAGGCTCATGGTGCCTCCGGCTCGGCGGGGCGCGGCGGCTTCCCGGTGAGTGAGAAGAACAGCGACTCCAGGGGAGTGACGTCGAGCACCAGGCCGCGCACGGCGATGCCCCGCGCACCCAGGCGGAGGACATAGGCGTCCAGCTTGTCCTGGGCAGCGAACACCACCAGGCCGCCGTCGTCATGCGCCGCGGCCTTGACCCCGCTGACCTCGCTGGCCTGTGCCAGTGCAGCCGGGTCGTCGCTGGTGTGCAGCCGCCACACCGGGTCCGGGGCGTCGGCCCGCATCACGTCGAGGCGGCCCGCGAACACCGTCCGGCCCCGGTGGAGCACGGTCACGCTGTCGCAGACCTCCTCGACCTGGGCCATGTCGTGGCTGCTCAAGACGATGGTCACCCCGTCGCGGGCCAGTCGGCGCAGGGCAGCCCGCAGCTCCCGGATGCCAGCCGGGTCCATGCCGTTCGTGGGCTCATCCAGGATCAGCAGCCGCGGGCGCCGCAGCATGGCGGCGGCCAGCCCGAGGCGCTGGCGCATCCCAAGTGAGTAGCCGCGCACCTTCTGGCGGCCCGCGCCCGCGAGCCCGGCGCGTCCCAGCGCGTCATCGACCAGGCTGGCCGCGTCGCCGCCATCGAGCCCGGCCAGGATGGCGAGGTTCTGCCGGCCGCTCAGGTACGAGTAGAAGCGGGGCGTCTCGACGAACCCGCCCACCCCGTCCAGCCAGGCCGGCCCCGCTTGCGAGCGGGTGCGGCCGAACAGTTTCAGCGTCCCCTCGTCCGGCAGCACCAGGCCGAAGCAGGCCGCCAGCAGCGTGGTCTTGCCAGCGCCATTGGGACCGAGCAGGCCGTGGACCTCCCCGGGTGAGACCGCGAAGTCCACGCCGTCCAGGGCCGTGGTCTCCCCGTACCATTTGGTGAGGCCACGGCCTTCCACGGCAGGTGCGGTCGCGGCGGGACCGGGCTCAGGCACGGCGGCTACCGTAGAGCGGGTGCCTGGCCGTTACGCGAACGGGGCAGGTCCGGCAGGTGAAGGTGCGGCGTCCGGCGGTGCCAGCTTGACAGCCACTCCCAGGTATGGGAAATTCACCTGCTTCTACATGGACGTTTCCATTACCTGCGTCATCACTCCCCGCGATGGAAGGTGACCGTGACCGGTATAGCCGGGGAGCCGTTTGGTGCTTCCCAGCCCGCCCCCGGCGGCGTGGCTACCGACCCAGGCCCGAACCCGATCGAAGTAGGGTTCGCGCCCCCCGCAAAGCAGCAACGGCTCACCGTCTTCTTCCGGTTCATCCTGCTGATCCCGCAGTACATCGTTTTGTACGTGCTGCAGATCGCGGCCGAGGTCGTGGCGTTCATCGGCTGGTGGGGCGCGCTGTTCATGGGGCGGCTGCCGGAGTGGGCCGCCGAGTTCCTAACGGGTTTCCTGCGCTGGTACGCACGTGTCACGGCGTACGGCCTCCTGCTGACCGACAAGTATCCGCCCTTCTCGTTCGAAGACGCCGACTACTCTCTGCGGGTGGCAACCCGGCCGGGGCCGCTGAACCGGCTGGCGGTGTTGTTCCGGCTCATCCTCGCCATCCCCGCCTGGATCGTCTCCGCCGTGATCGCCTATGGTGCCTTCACGCTGACCATGTTCGTCGTCTGGCTCATCGTGCTCGTGCGTGGCAGCATGCCCGAGGCGCTCCACCAGGCGCTGTCGGCTGTCCTGCGCTACCTCGTCCGTTTCCAGGGCTACGTGCTGCTGCTGACCAGTCAGTACCCCGCGCGCCTGTTCGGTGACGAGCCAGCGGCCACGCCTGCCGGGGCGTTTGGCACGGGTGAACAGACCGTGCCGGAGGGCGCGTCGTGGGCTCCCGGAGCGGCCCCAGAGGTGACCCCCATGGCCACTGACGAGACGGTGGCCAGCGCATTCCCGGTTGATGAGAAGCCGGCCTTCCCCCCGGCCACTGACGAGACGGTGACGGACACGCCCCCGGTTGATCAGCCATCGGCTGTGCCCCCGGCGGCCAGCACGACCTGGGCTGTGCCGGAGACCACCTCCACCCCCGGTGGAGAGGTGGCGCCGGAGCCAGGTGCGGCAGCCGCGCCTGGCCCATGGGAGAGTAGCGGCCCCGCCGCAGGCTGGGCCGTCCCCGGCGAGCCCCCCTGGCGGCTGGCCCTGTCCCAGCAGGCACGCAACCTCGTGGGTGTCTTCATCGGGCTGGGCATCCTGTTCTGGATCGGGTACAGCGTGGCGATCGGCTTCGCGGTCAGCCAGCAGTCCAGCGTGGTCTCGCGGCAAACCGCGATCAACAACACCCAGGCCCACTACCTCACGCTGAACAGGTCCTTGCTGTCCTTCGCGCAGAAGACCCAGACCTGCCAGGGCAACTCGGACGTGCTCAAGTGCGTCACCGACGTGGACCGCCAGGCCGCTGCCGCACTCGACGAGTTCGCGACGAGCGTCAGCTCAGAGGCGATGCCAGCTTCCCCCGCGAGCGCGTCCGCCAAGGCCAGCGCACTCGCCACGTCGGCCTCCGACACCGCCACGGTGTTCCGCCACCTGTCGACGGCCACCTCACCCACCCAGTACCAGAGCATCATTCTGTCGTCCAACCTGCAGGGGCTGCTCGGCCGGATCACCGCGAACTACGTCTCGCTGCAGGACGCCCTGGCCCACGGGTGACCAGCCGCCCCCCGCACTAGTCACCGTGCGGGGGGCCGTGTTACCCCTGGGGAATGGACCAGGACTCACGGCACACGGCAGGACGTTCCCTTGGGGCACGGGCGGAGGCGGACGGGATCTCGCTGGTCTGGTTCCTCTACGCCGACCATGGAGGAGTCATCCGGGGCAAGGCGGCCTCGGCCGCGGTGCTGCCGGCCCGGGTGGTCACGGGCATCGGGCACACCGTCGCGATGATGGCCATGTCCATGCTCGACCACCTCCAGCCGGTGGCGGGGATGGGCCCGGTCGGCGAGGTCAGGATCATGCCGGACCCGGCCACGTTCGTCCCGCTGCCGTACGCGCCCGGCGCCGCGGCCATGACCGCCGACCAGGTGCTCCCCGACGGCAGCCCGTGGGACGGGTGCGCGCGCACCTATTTGAAACAGGCCGTCGCCGACCTGGCGGCCCACAGGTACGTACTCACCGCCGCGTTCGAGCCGGAGTTCACCCTCGGCCGCCGCGAACCCGGTGCCGCGGGCGCCCCGGACCGGCTGGTGCCCATCGACGACAGCCTGTGCTACTCGGCCACCGGCTTCCACCTCGCCCACGACTACACCCACGCGCTGCTCACCGCCCTGGCGGCGCAGGGCCTCCAGGTGCAGCACTACTACCCGGAGCTCGGCCACGGGCAGCAGGAGATGTCCGTGCGGCACGCACCCGCGCTGCGTGCCGCGGACAACCACGTGCTCTACCGCGAGACCGTGCGCGGTGTGGCGTTCCGCCAGGGCCTGTGGGCGAGCCTCGCCCCCAAGCCCATCCCTGACCAGGCCGGCAACGGTGCCCACCTGCACCTGTCCCTGCGCGACCTCGGGCCGGACGGCCAGCCGGGGGAGCAGGCCGTGTTCTACGACCCCACCGACCGTTACCTGCTCTCCCAGGCCGGCTACCACTTCATCGGCGGCCTGCTCGCCCACCTCCCGGCACTGACCGCGCTCACCTGCGGGAGCGCCAACAGCTACCGGCGGCTCGCGCCGCAGATGTGGAGCAGCGCCTACACCGTCTACGGCATGGACAACCGGGAGGCGGCGGTCCGGATCTGCTCCCCGATGCGCGATGACCCCGCGGGCTCGGTGAACCTGGAGCTCAAGCCGTCCGACTCCAGCGCCAACCCCTACCTGGCCCTGGGCGCGTGCATCCAGGCCGGCCTGGACGGGATCCGCCGCAAGCTCGACCCCGGCGAGGCCGTCAACGTGGACCCCGCGACGCTGACAGAGTCGCAGCGGCTCGCAGTGGGCGCCCACCGCCTCCCCCAGACCCTGGACGCGGCACTGGACGCCCTGGAAACCGACGAACTGCTGATGGAGTCGCTCGGCGACCTCCGCCGCCGTGCCTACCTCGCCGTGAAGCGGTCAGAAGCAGCCGCTTTCGCGGAGACCGACGCCGCCTGGGAGTGCTTCGAGCACTTCACCAAGTTCTGACCAGGGCGCCTGCCAGCGGGGCGTGGGATGCTGTCCGGATGCGTGCGCTGACGGAAAGCGAAGCCCGGGCACGGGCTGGCCTGCTCGATGTCCAGTCATATGAGGTGTTCCTCGACCTCACCACCGACCCGGTCACGTCGCGGAGCCAGATCCGGTTCGGCTGCCGCGAACCGGGTGCATCGAGCTTCGCCGACCTGAGCCTGCAGACCGTGCACAGTGCGGTCCTCAACGGCCAGGCCCTGGACCCACCCAAGGACGGCCGGCTCCACCTGCCCGGTCTCGCCGCGGACAACGTGCTCACAGTCGAGGGCGAGGCCGGATACTCGCTCACCGGGCAGGGGCTGCACCGGTTCACCGACCCGGCCGACGGCGCGGTCTACGTACTCGGCCAGTGCTACCCGACCGACGCCCCCGACGTCTTCTGCTGCTTCGACCAGCCTGACCTCAGGGCGAGCATAGCGGTCCGTGTCGCCGCTCCGGCAGGCTGGGAGTGCGTCGGCAACGGGCCGGTCACCCAGCGGCCAGCACCTGGCGAGGCTGGGCAGTGGCGGTTCGCGCCCGTGCCGGGCATGGTGCCCTTCGAATTCATCGTCTGCGCTGGGCCGTACGTGACAGACGCGCGGGCCACCGCGGGAGCGGGGGTGTCGCTGACCGCCCGGCGCAGGCGCTCGCTGACCGGCACGGACGGTGTGAGCGCGCTGGGCAGGTTCGCCGGCACCGCCAGGCAGGCACTCGCGTGGTACGAGCGGGTACTGGGCGTACCGTGCCCTTACCCGGAGTACAACATCGTGTTCGTGCCGGGGCTGATCGCGCTGGCGGAGTCGATGCCCGGGGTGATGTGTGCCAGTGAGCGGTTGCTGGCGCGCATGACAGACCTCGACGACGAGTGGGTCGCCGTGGTGTGCGTGCATGAGGTCTCGCACCTGTGGTTCGGCAGCTATGTGGGCATGCGCTGGTGGGATGACGTGTGGCTGGACGAGGCGCTGGCCACCTACACGGCGCTGGCCACCTACACGGAGCTGGCCACCTACACGGAGCACGTGGCTGATGTCGACGCCCTTGCCGCCTCCGACCCCTGGACCGCGTTCTGCTACCGCTCGAAGGAGGAAGCGTCCTGGCTGGACGGGCTGCCCCGCAGCGAACCGGTGTCCTCGTCCGTGGCAAACGCCGAGGAGGCCCTGGCCAAGCCGCCTTTCATCGTCTACGCCAAAGGTGCGAGCGTGATCAGGCAGCTCGGCGCGCTCATCGGCGACGATGCGCTGCGTGCCGGGCTCGCCGACTACATGGCCAGGTATGCCTGGCACAGCGCCGCCCTCGACGACATCATGGCCTGCTGGTCGCGGGCGTCGGGCCGGGATCTGGCGCCCTGGGCCGATGAGTGGTTGCGCACGGCAGGAGTCAGCAGGCTGTGGCCGGAACTGACCACGGCGCCCGACGGCACCATCGAGTCAGTGACCGTTCACCAGGACTCAGCGCGGACGCACTGTATCGGGATCGGGCTCTACGACCTGGACGGGAACCGCCTGCGCCGCCGCACCCTGGTGACCACCGAGGTCAGCGGCCCACGCACGCCCGTGCCGTCGCTGTCAGGCGCCGCGGTACCCGACGCGCTGGTCCTCAACGACGGCGACCTGACATACGCCCAGGTCGGGCTGGACGATCGGACACTGAGCTGTCTGGCCTCGGTCGCGATGGACGTGGGCGACCCACTGACCGAGGCGGTGTGCTGGAACGCGGCCTGGCAGATGGTGAAGCGCGGCGAGTTCCCCGCGGCCGGGTTCGCTGGCCTGGTGGCCCGCCGCCTCGGCAGTCCTGGGCTGCCGCTCGCGGGCGTCGAGGCGCTGCTGGCGCGCGCGGTCGAATGCGCCGACCGGTGGGCATCCCAGGATGCCCGAGCCGGACTGCGGGAGGAGGTAGCTGCTGCCGCACTGGCGGGTGCCGGAGGATCCCGGCCAGGCAGCCCGCTCCAGCGGGCATACGCGGCGGGCTTCGCGGCGAGTGCGCACAGCCAGGACCAGCTAGACCTGCTGCGCTCCTGGCTGGGCGGTGCGGGGCTCCCGGACGGCCTCCTGCTCGAGGCGGACCTGCGGAGCAACATCCTGTTCACGCTGTCCGCCCGTGGGCTCGCCAGTGACGAGGACCTGGACGCCATGGTCGCCGCCGACCCGGTCAGCGGCGAGCGGCACCGCGCCACCTGCCGGGCGATGCGCCCCGACCCGGCAGCCAAAGAGGCCGCGTGGACGGCCGCGCTGAACGGCGGCCTGGACTGGCAGATGGCAGGGGCGAGCGCGGCCGGGGTGTGGGTGCCCGGCCAGGAGGACATCATGGCCGGCTACCGCGACCGGTACTTCGCCGAAGCACTGCCCACGCTTGCCAGCCGAAACTCAGAGACCAGCCAGCGGCTCGTCAGGGTGCTCTACCCGGCCACGCTCGTGTCAGCCGCCACCCTCGAAGCCACTGAAGAGGCCCTGCGGGACATGCAGCTCATCAACCGGCTGCGGGGGACCGTGCTGGAGCAGCAGGAGACCCTGCGTCTGGTGCTCGCCGCGCGGTCGTCAACGGGCCAGCCGGCCGTCCAGTTCGATCACTGACAGGCCATCGTCACTGCCGACCGCCAGCAAGGCACCGGTCATGGCCAGGGCACGCACGGCTGACCTGCGCTGGAGGGTGGCGAGGCAGGCGTGTGTCACCGGATCCCAGACCCGGACAGTCTTGTCGCCACCACCCGAGGCGAGCAACAGCCCCCCATCAGGCCACTGGCCAAACGCCACAGAGCGCACCCATCCGGTGTGGCCCACCAGCGGGCCGCCGAGCGGCCGCCCGGTGAGCGGGTCCCACACCCGCACCGTCTTGTCTTCGCTGCCTGAAGCGAGCACCACCGCACCCCGTCCGCTGGCGGAGAACGCGACCGTGTGCACCGGCCCGTCATGGCCCGTGAGCGGGCCGCTGACCTCGGCCTCCGAGGCAGGGTCCCAGACCCGCACGGTGTGGTCGCCACTGGCGGTGGCCAGCAGCGGCCGTCCCCCACCCACCTCCCCGCCCCCTGTCACGGTGCCGAAGGCCACCTTGTCGATCCAGCCGGTGTGGCCGGGACGCGGCCTGCCAATGGGTTCGCCAGTGAGCGGGTCCCAGACCCGCAGGACCTTGTCGTCACCGACGGAGGCCAGCAGCAGCCGCTGGTCCAGGCCGGTCCCGAACGTCACGGACCGGACCCAGTCGGTGTGGCCGGCCAGCGGCTGGCCCACCAGCGCACCAGCGGAGAGGTCCCAGACCCTGACCTTCTTGTCGTCACCCGCCCAGGCCAGCAGCAGCCCTCCGCTGGGGGCGGTCCCCAGTGCGACCGACAGCACGCTGCCGCACTGGGCGGGGACTGGCTCACACGCAGGCTTGCCCGAGGCCGCGTCCCAGAGGCGGACCACCTCGTCCTGGCCAGCTGAAGCCAGCAGTAGCTGACCATCGGAGCCGGTGCCGAACGCCACGGCGTCAACCCAGCGGGCATTGTCCCCACGCGTCCGGCCGCCGGCTGTGGTGGTGGGGTCCCACAGCCGGACCGTTGCGTCTTCGCTGCCCGACACCAGCAGCAGCCGCCCGTCGGGAACGGTCACCGCCGCGACCTCGACCCCGCCCCCGGTATGGCCGGCCAGTGGTTCACCCAATGGCGCGAGATCGGCCAGATCCCACAGCCGGATCGTCGTGTCGGTGCTTGCGGAGACCAGCAGCCGTCCACCGCCAGGGGCAGGTGCGAATTCCACCGTGTCCACTGCGCCGTCGTGCCCCAGCGGCTCACCGACGGGCTTCCCGGTCAGCGGATCCCACAGGCGCACCGTCTTGTCCTGACGGCCACCGCCCGAGGCCAGGAGCAGCCGCCCGTCCGGCGCGGTCCCGAAGCTGACCGCCACCACGCTGAGCGAGTGCCCCGTCAGCGGCTCACCCACGGGGGTCCGGGCGAGCGGGTCCCACAGCCGGATGGTGCCGTCCGGGGTGCCACCCGTGGAGGCCAGCAGCAGCCGCCCATCGGGAGTTGTGCCGAACGCCAGTTGGTTGACCTGGTTGGTGTGCGCGGTCAGTGGCTCGCCGAGCGGCTGGCCGGTGAGCGGGTCCCACAGCCGCACGGTGGAGTCCTCACCGCCGGAGGCCAGCAGGAGGCCGCCGCCAGGGGCTGCGGCCAGCTCCACCGAGATCACCGGCTCGGTATGCCCTGTGATGGGCCCTCCCAAGGCGGTGCCCGCCACCGGATCCCAGACCCGGACTGTCATGTCCAGGCCGCAGGAGGCGAGTACCAGTCGCCCCGCACCCGCCTCCCCCTCTCCCTTCAGCGTGCCGAACGCCACTTCGCTGACCCAGCCCTCATGGCCGGCCAGCGGCTCGCCGAGTTGCTCCGCGGCCATCAGGTCCACGATCCTCACGGTGCCGTCTTCGCAGGCGGCGGCCATCAGCAGCCGTCCATCCGGTGAGGTGGCAACCGCGATGCCATTGACCGAACCGGCTCCGAGGGTGAGGACCAGCAGGCTGTCGTCATGGGGGACCGAGGCCAGGCGGGTGGTGTACAGCGGGCGGATCCGGCCACCACCGCCCTGGGCGCCGGTGACCGCACGGCTGGCCTCCGCCAGGTAGGCGGCATTGGCATGTGGGTCCGCGCCCAGCAACGACCGGGCCCGCCAGTATGCCCGGCCCACCTCCCGCAGTTCCGCTGCCGGAAACGTCAGCAGCGGGCCGACCCCGGCCGGGTCGGTGACAGCTAGGAAGTCCAGGTCAGCGAGCAGCCCTGCCAGCAGGTCGCCGCCCACCTCGGCGGCGTGGCAGGCGAGGTGGGCACGCACATAGGGGTGGGCGGCCAGCCAGTCCCGTCCCTGTGCGGTCACGGGCACCGTCGCGAGCAGGGCCTCGGTGACCTGCCGCTCGCGCTCCGCGTGCCGGCGACGCCAGGCGTCGCCGGCTTCGCCGCCATCCGGCTCGGCCGGCTCGCCGCGCAGGAGCCGGGCGAGTGTGCCGTCGCGGAGCCGGAGCAGGGGCCCGCCTGCCGGTTCGTCGTCTCTGTCGATGTACTGGCTGGCCCGGCGGAGCA
>DASYYE010000245.1:0-19899 GCA_035946955.1 Streptosporangiaceae bacterium
GTCGGATCTGCCGTTGTTGAACTCACTGAAAGGGTTGGCACGGATATCAAAGACCTTTTGGTCGAAGGCTTGATGAGCTGCCCGCCGCATCGTGGTGCGGAAGCGCTCTGGCAAGAGTGGGCGGTTAGGCGTCCGAAAACGATGAATTGCTGGGCAGCTCTTCCGGTTGGAAGGAGAGAGGCGTGGCTTGAGGTAGCCAGAATGTATAGTGCACTGGATTCGAGGCCAGTAGGTTCCAGTTCAACGATTGAACTAGACGGAACTAATATTGTCGACCCAGCGAGTTTCTTCTGTGCCATTGGCGAAGCGGTCAATGGTCCTGGTGGTTATTTTGGCAGCAACCTGGATGCTCTTAACGATTGCCTTCAAACGGGTTACGGGGTCACCAAACCTGTAACTCTCTACTGGAAAAATTCTGGAATCGCGCTCGAAGGACTCTCTGTGATCGGCCCGTGCAACGAAAGGGGCGAGTCGTATTGGGACTCGATCCTGCAAATATTTTCCGCTGCCAATACCGATATTGTCCTTGCGTAGTCCAAAGGTCGCAGAAGGACGGCTCTGCCATCGCGGCGAGGGCGCCGAACTGACCTATGACGGCCTTCTGGAGGGAGTGCAGCCGTAACACAGGAGAACAGCGCGCGTTTGCTCGCTTCTGTGATTCGCTCAGTGAACGGGACACAACGATACAAGATTGTCAAACCACGCCTCGGCCCGGCGTGGAAGGCTGTTAGAACCCCTAACAAAATGATCAAGGAATAAGGGTGATCATCGGCTCGTTGAGGGCGGCTGTGAGGAAGGGTCAGCAGCCACCGTGGATCGTCTCGGATGAGTTGTGGGCGCGGGGCACGTCAAGAGCGTCGAAGCTGGCCCCGTCGGCCGGGTCGGTGTGGCCGTCGCCGATCTCTGGCTCGACCAGCCGCCAGCGCCCGGCCGGTCCGTCCCAGACCTCGGCGATCACGTGGTCGACCAGCCAGCCCTCAAAGGCCCAGGACATACTCACCGCCCGCCGGGGCGCACCAACGCGCGAGCACAAGCCCCACTACTCCAAGCACGCCTACGTCCTGCGCGGCGTCCTGGACAGAATCGACATCTACACCCAGCTAGGCTCAGGCTGACCTACCAGCCAGGCAGCCGGAACGTTCGAGCTGAGGCCGACGTTAGCCCCGCTCAGCATTGGCAATTCGAAAGTGTCCGAGGGGGGACTTGAACACGAAAATCGGTGAGATTTGCCCGGTTAGGGGAAATCATGGAACTAAGGTAACAAGAACCGGCCGTGATACCCAGCTGCGCCGTAAAGACATTCGCTGTTTACTTCACTAGCTGGGCTATGCGTGACCCGAGCGGAAGGTCCGGGGTTACCGGCTCCCCGGGCCTTGACCAGCCTTACGGTGGCCACTGTGTCACCACGGGCGGCTTCCTTCCGGGCCATATGGGCTCCAGCCCTTGAGGTATGGCTTGAGGTCTTCTGGTGTCAGCTCCGGGTGCTCTGGCGCTGTTGGCAGGGAGCGCAGGGGGTCTATCGCGATGGCGCGGGCGCGTGCCCATGACAGCCATTCCTGGGCTTGCTGGATGTGTGGGCTGTCTGGCGGCTCGCGTTCGAGGCGTTCCGCGAGGGCCTCGCAGTAGCCTGTGATGTCTTGGGTCTCCCGCCAGCGTTTGGCCTGGTCCCGCAGTGCTGCCGCGTTGTGCTCCTCGTATGCCAGCCGGTGGGCCTCGGCCATGGCTCGCTTCCACCGGCGGTGCCTGTCCGCCTTGGCCTGTTCCTCGTCGATCTTGTGCTGGGTGTCCTCGACGGCTCGCGTTTCCAGTTCTTGCAGCAGCGTTCCGAGGCGTTCCTCCACCTTCGAGGTCTTCCGGTCAGCCCACCGGTACTGGCGCCCCTGCGTGCGGTACGGCACCTCGATGACCAGTCTTTGCGACCTTTCAGGGTCACTGCTCTGCGGGTTCTCTTCAGAGAGGGTCACGACGTAGGAGAACTCGCCGATGCCGACGCGGATCTCACCTTCGCGGCGCGTGTAGTGGCTCGGGTGGTAGCGGCCCATGGATGTGTATGCCGCAATCTTTCGATGCTCGGGTACGGGCTCATCTGTGACTGTGTGGCCGCGCCGTTCAGCTTCCGCGGCCAGCGCTTGCAGGATCAGCAGGCACCGGCATCGGCGGGCGGCTGGCATCACCAGTCGCCCGCCGTCGTCTCGCAGCCGGGCGACCACGGGGTGAGGGGACCGCAGTCGGCTGGCAACCGGGACAGCCAGGGTCTCGCTCGAGCGCACACGCTTGTTGGGAGGATCGCCGCGTTTCAGTTCAATGGTGAGACCGGCGCCCCAGTCTCTTCTCTTCTCAATCCACGTGCCCGCAGGCACAAGGCCATGGCGCTTGGCGAAGTCGATGATGCGCCGCCACTCGGTAACGGTGTCCTCATCAGGGTCATCGATCGTGACACTCGTCTCGGCCTCCAAGCGCCTGATCAGGCTAACGGCGGCGGCCTGACGTCTAACGGCAAGGAGCGGAGTGGGTGGACTTCCTTGGGTGGCTGCCCCTTTGCGCTGGCCAGAGGTGCCCGGCACCTCGGCGGCCGGCTCGTCGGGGGACACCTCCGGCTTATGCCCTCGGAGTCGTTCGTCGCCCGGCTGGTCAGGGTGGTGACCATGGTCGAGGTAAAATCTGCCGGCCTCGGTGAGGGCAGCCTGCCACCCGCCGTCACGGCGGCTGACCTTCACCAGCCCGCGGCCCTGCAGAACCCGCGCGGAGGTGCGAAACCTGACGTCCTGCGGATGACTGAGATCCTGGTCGGCGCCCAGACGTCGCAGCACTTCCAGTTGACGGTCATTGAGAGGATCCGACCGGCCCATCCGTGTCCCCCTCCCGGTGCTGCTGACTGGAGAACCCGACTCGGCGTCGCGGCCCGGCCCGGAGCCGGCAACCCTTCGTGGACAGGGAACCACGACGCAGCGGTTTGGCCAGGCACACTGCCAGGTTTGATTTTCCTCGGGCCAAGAGGCTGGCAGTTCGTAGCCCTTGTCGCGCAGGGGCACAGAACTGCGCGGCGAGCCAACCGGCACCCAGTACAGCCAAGCCAGTCTGCGGGCGTGGGAGCGTGGCTCCTACATTGGGGCAACGGGGTGACCCCGCAGGTATAGGTCGCTTGTTCCAGGAACTCGGGTGTGAGGTGCACTCCGGCCAGCCGATCTGCGAGTGCCAGGGCGGCTTCGCCGCGTTCGATCTGGGAGACCTGGGCGACTGAGACATCCATCCGGCTGGCCATCTGTTCCTGGGTCAGCCCGCGGCGCTTGCGCATCTCGGCCAGCCGCCAGCCGTGGGGTCATCGAGCATCGCGGTGACTGCGGCGTCGAAGGCGCCCTGGCCGTCGGTGGTCGCGACGGCACGTTCGAGGTGGCCGGAGTCCCGCCAGCCGTGACACACCGCTCATAGGCCCATCTCCTTGTTCCGCCCGGCCAGGTAATCGTCATAGACCTGCTAAGCGGGGGATCGCCATGCGCGCGGAGGCAGTTCCGCGCCGACTTCCACGGCCAGGTCCAGGTATCCCTGATGGCCGGGTAGCTCCTTCAGGCACTCGGTGACAAGCGCGCCGGCCTGCGCGACGTCACCACGGCGCTCCGCGATCCTGGCACGCAGGAACGTGAGGTCTGGCCCGGCAAGCGCCAGGCTCGTGGCTAGCCGGTCCAGCAGATCATCCTCGGGGGTTCCCGCGAACCGATCGAGAAGAATCCCGTGCCAAGCTGCGAGGTCCTTGGTGCGCTCGTGGCGCCGGTAGCGAGTCTCGTCGAAACTTCCGTACACGGTGCGCGGGCGGCTCGGGTCCGCTCGTCCGGCCGCACCCAGCGCGTCCAGGTAGGACTCACCGAACGTCCGCCACATGTCTGGTGTAGCGAGCAGCCGGGCGAGCGGAACGCCCAGGGCTGTCTCCTTTCCGGCACCTGACCGTAACCCCGCCGGGTCCAGCCGTGGTCCGACTCCCAGCGGATGAGCTGCTCCGGCACGCGCCGGGCGAAGCCCGCGAAGCCGTCATGACGGAGCACCGACTCCCACAGCATGGCGACGGCATCCGAGACCACGAACTTCGCGGCCTCCACCGGGTCATCGGAGTGGAAGTAGTCATAGCTCTTCATGTCGCAGGCAAGGTCAACCATCTTCGCGGCAGCCTTCTGCGCTGGGCCGGGATCGTCGGCTTGGAGCACCGCCAGCGCGTCGCCCACCAGCCGGCGGAACGTGAGCCGCCACCTGGACCGCTCGGTGCAGTGCACCCGGCGGTCCCCAGCCATGTAGGCACCATCCTTCGCCAGCTTGACGAACGCCGTCACCTCGTCCAGCACAGTGTCCGGGGCCGGCAGTTCCTTCTTCGGCTTCACCTTCGGCTGCTGCGGTGGGCGCAGCTCGTCCTCGATGCGCTCGCGAAGCTGGGCGTTCCCCCGCCAATAGAGAGTCCACAAGATCTTGCGGAGACGCGCCATCATTCGGCGCCATCGCAGTGTAGAACTCGTTACGGTTCATCCGGTTCGCCGGCATGACACCCCATCGTAGGCGCGGGGCAGCCCACCGCTGCGGTATGCCGAGTCCGCCCGGTGTGGACTCCCAGATGACCTCCGCAGGGGCTGTACGCCCGCTCAAGCGGTGACGCGGCAGTCATTGATGTTATGCGCGTGCGCGCAAATTTATACGACATCTCTTGCTAGGCTGGCTCCGG
The DNA here is from genome assembly GCA_035946955.1 of Streptosporangiaceae bacterium. Lineage (GTDB taxonomy): Bacteria > Actinomycetota > Actinomycetes > Streptosporangiales > Streptosporangiaceae > DASYYE01. Next base: position 4,703 of record DASYYE010000245.1, read on the forward strand.
TGCTCATATTAATGCGCATAAGGAGCTGAGATGGCGGATGAGTCCGGCCCGGCCAGGGAGCTGGCGGAGCGGGTTGCCCGGTGGGCGGTGGCCGGTGAACAGTACGAGGTCGAGTTCAAGAGTGAGCTTCGGCGACCTCTTAATGACCGTGACCTGGTTGAAGCAGCGGTGTGCCTGGCGAACGGGCACGGCGGGGTGCTCCTGATAGGCATCGAGGATGACGGGACGGTGACTGGTGCCCGGCCGCGGCATGAGGCTGGGCGGACCGATCCGTTTCGGGTTCAGGCGCTGGTCGCGAACATGACGCAGCCGCCCATCTCTGTCGTGGTGAGCCTTGCTGAGCTGGCCGGGCAGGATGTGCTGGTCGTAGAAGTTCCGGATAGCCCTCGTGTCGTGGGGACAACCCAGGGCACCTACGTGCGCCGGGCCATTGGAGGGGACGGCCGTCCGACCTGTGTTCCGTATCATGCCCACGAGATGCTCGCGCACGAGGTGGATCGCGGCGCCGTGGACTGGGCGGCTGTCCGCGTCGGCGGCGCGAGCTGGGAGGATCTTGACCCCTTGGAGTTCGAGCGGCTGCGGCAGCTTGCGGGCAGCAGCGGCACGGGCGCGGACAGCGTGCTGGCCTCGTTGTCGGACCGGGAGATCGCTAGCGCGCTCGGTCTGGTGCGCAGTGATGCCGATGTGACGGCGGGCGCATTGCTCCTATTCGGCAAGACTGATGCGCTGCGGCGTTTCCTGCCCACTCACGAGGCGGCGTTTCAGGTGCTCCGGGGAGAGAACGTCGAAGTTAACGACTTCCTGCCGTACCCGCTGCTACGGCTCGCAGAGGAGATGTTCTCCCGGTTCCGCGCGCGGAACCGGGAGGAGGAGATGCAGTCCGGCCTGTTCCGGATCGCGGTGTCCACGTACTCGGAGACCGCGTTCCGGGAGGCGCTGGCGAACGCGCTGATCCACCGGGATTACACGCGTCCCGGCGCCGTGCACGTGCAGTGGCGGGAGGAGCAGCTCGAGATCTCGAGCCCAGGAGGATTCCCGTCCGGTGTGCGGCTGGATAACCTGCTCGTCACGCCTCCGCACCCGCGCAGCCCGCTGCTCGCGGACGCCTTCAAGCGGACTGGTCTTGTCGAGCGGACTGGCAGGGGAATCAACCGGATGTTCACCGAACAGCTCCGCGTCGGACGCCCTGCGCCCGACTACGGCAGAAGCTCCGACGCGCATGTCGTTGCGGTGCTTCCCGGAGGGCCCGCCAACCTGGCTATGACCAAATGGGTCCTGGAGCAGGAAAATCAGCAGGGCAGGCCGTTCAGCGTATCCGAGCTCCAGGTGCTCGCCGAACTCACGCGGGAACGACGGTCAACCACGCACGAGCTGGCGCGGCTGACCCAGCGGACCGAAATGGAGACCAGGAACCTGCTGGCCCGTATGGTCGAGCGAGGCTGGATCGAGGCCCGGGGCGAAGGAAAAGGCCGGAGCTGGCACCTGTCCGCAGCCGTCTACCGGGTGCTGAACGTGCCCGCTGGGTACATCCGAGTCCGCGGCTTCGAGCCGCTGCAGCAAGAACAAATGGTCCTGCAGTACGTGGACGCACACGGACAGATAACGCGGACTCAGGCCGCAGATCTCTGCGCTATAGGACCAGATCAGGCCAGCCGCCTGCTTCGCCGCCTCGCACGCGACGGAAAGCTCACCCGGCGGGGGGAACGACGCGGCGCAGTGTATGTCAAACCTGGAACATGAAGAGGGATCCCACGTGGTCGAGCATGACAGCAGGAGGTGCTCATGCCCCCGTTCGGGGCCGCCGACGCGGGAACCCCGCTGAGCGGCAGCTCTGGTCGTGGCGTTCGGTGTGCCCTGGGGGCTGGGTGGTGGAGTGTCCCCTGTCCCGCCCTGGCTGCTGCGGATCTGCACGTGGTGGTGTGGTGTGTGCTGTGCCCTGTAACTGGTGTGCTGTGCTGGGCTGCGCTGTGCGTGGGGGAGTCGAACCCCCGCGCTGCCCGCTGCGCGCCTGGAGGGGGCCGGGTTGCCCGCCGGCCCACGGGTTGTGCACGCCTCCGCGGCAGTTACCTGCTCCACCTCATGGCTGCCGGTCAGTCCAGCAGTTCCACCTCCCAGTTCGCCCGCTGGATACGGACATCGAGTTCGCGCATCTCGCGGGCGAGTTCGTCTGCCTGGGTGCGCAGCCCGGCCACCGGCAGCGCGGCGATCATCTTCAGCTCAGAGCGCAGCTGCCGGCTGAGCCCGCCCTGGCTCCTGCCCGCGGCGGCATCAGCTGCGGCGGTGATTACGGCATGGCGCAGCCGGAGCACGTCGCGGCGTGCGAGCGCGTCGGTGATGGTCTCTTCCACACTGATGGGTGCCGCGGCGTTGGTGCGGTTGATCCGCTGGATCAGCACCTCCAGCTCCCCCAGCGCCGCGGTAGCCTCTGCCAGCAGTGCCGCCGCGTCTTCGGCGGGTTCCTCACCCTCCTGGTAGCGGGCGCTCCCGACAATCCGGGCACGCAACTGCTCCACCCGGCGCGTGGCATCCGCCCGCAACGCCAGCCCTTCCGCCAGCTTCACCCACTCACCTCCACGCCTGCCCAAGCAGGAAACAAGCGTCCATCACGCAGGAGGCCTGGGGCATCCCAATATCGCACGCCAGCCGGCAGCGGGCGAACGTGAGGCTGCGGGCTCGGCATCCGGCCAGGAGGGCTCGCGGGCGGCGGCGGTCATGCGGCGGCAGCCTCCCGGCTGACCTGGTGCGGAACAAGCGGGCAATAGCGCATGTATTCCGCCGGATATTGAGGCCCGGGAAATTTTCCTGCCGCGCTCCCCAGATGTTGCGCAACGCTGACCTGCAACCACGACACAAGAAGTCCGGTTTCTGCATGGTCATCCTCATATGTCAGTAAATGAGGGGACTGGCGGCTCGAAATTGCACGACCCTGAGCAGGAAGCGGGATTTCCTGGGGCGGGAGGGGGATGCGGTGGCGGCAGCGGCTTCCAGCGGTGGTGGGCTGGCGGAGTGGGCGGAGCGGTCGGCCCGCCGCCGTGCCGGTGGCCAGCCGACTGGGGGGCAGGCAGCGGGCCGGCTGCGGTTCGTGTTCTACGGGCGGGTGTCGACGGAGGACTGGCAGGATCCGGTCACGTCCCGGGCGCGGCAGCGTGAACAGGCTGAGGCGCTGGTGCGCGGTCACGGGGCAATCGTGGCGGAACTGTTCGATGTAGGGGAGAGCCGGGCGGTGGCGTGGGCGCGGCGTCCGCAGGCCGCCGCCCTGGTCGCGCAGCTCGCTGACCCTGGCCGGGGGTGGGACGCGATCGTGGTCGGGGAGTACGAGCGGGCGTTCTATGGCAGCCAGTACGCGGCGATGGCGCCGCTGTTCGAGCACTACGGGGTTCAGCTGTGGATGCCGGAGACCGGCGGCCGGGTTGACTACTCCTCCGAGCATGACGAGAAGACGATGACGGTGCTCGGGCTGTCGTCGAAGCGGGAGGTCACCCGGACCAGCATCCGGGTCCGCACCGCGATGGCCGCCCAGACCCGCGAGCAGGGCCGCTACCTCGGCGGCCGCCCGCCGTACGGGTACCGGCTGGCTGATGCCGGGCCGCACCCGAACAAGGCGCACGCCGCGTGGGGACGGCGGGCGCACCGGCTGGACCCCGATCCGGCGGCCGCGGATGTGGTGCGGTGGATATTCGCGCAGCGCCTGGCCGGGCATTCGGTGGCGCGGATCGCCCGCGCTCTGAACGAAGCCGGGATCCCGTGCCCGTCTGCGGCCGACCCGGCGAGGAACCCGCACCGCAGCGGGGCCGTGTGGACGCTCGGCACGGTCGCCACGATCCTTTCGAACCCGCGCTATACCGGTCGGCAGGTGTGGAATCGGCAACGCACCGACACCGTGCTGGCCGACCCGGGCAACGTCACCTTGGGACACAAGAACGTGCAACGGTGGAACCTGCCCGACGGATGGGTCATCTCTGCCAAACCCTCACACCCGGCACTGGTCAGCGAAGCCGACTTCATCGCCGCCCAGAACGTGAACTCTGCGCGCGGCCCAGCCCCGCAGGCCCGCCCGGTGCTCCGCCGGTACCTGCTCGCCGGGCTCATAGCCTGCGGCGTGTGCGGGCGGCGGATGGAGTCAGCCTGGTCCAACGGGAAGGCCGCGTACCGGTGCCGGCACGGCCGGACCAGCGCGATGGCACCAGACCCAGCCCGGCCGAAGAACACCTACGTCCGCGAGGACAAGCTCCTGCCGCACCTGCCCACCCTGCACCTCCTGCTCACCAGCCCGGCCGTCCGCCACCGGCGCCGCACCCGCGCCGGCACGGATGTCACCGCCACCATGAGCCCAGGCAAGGTGATCAGGTACCTGCACGAACACGAGATCACCCTCACCTGGGATCCAGCCGCCACAGCGCTGCAAGCACGCGGCACCGAGACTGCCAAGACCATCACCGTGGAGACAAGCTAACCGGAGGGCCACAAGGCCCCCGTTCAGGAACGGAGGAGAACGCAAGAAACGCCGATCGCCCTGGCGCTGGCGGCAGCCTGTGCACGGGTGACGATCCGGCCTGCCCAAAAACGGGCCGATATGGGGAAATAACGTGTCCGAGACTTGAACACGAAAATCGGGGAGATCTCCCTGATTCGGGGAAATCATGGAACTAGGGTAACAAGAAATGACGATTCATGCCCAGCAGCTTTGCAAGAGTATTCGTTGTTTGTACCACCTGCCAATGCGAAGCTCGGGATCCTGATCTGTTGATGGTCTCGTCGAGTCGACCGCGCCCATCCCCGCCGATCTGGCCGTAGTAGTCACCCGCATGGCCGTTCTCGCGGTGTTGCACGGAATGGTTGTTCTGTCACTCTGCCGGTGAAGCTCTGCCCGTTGTAGTGGTGTGGTTCAGGATGCGGGCGGCGCTGCCGCACGGGGCCGGATGGCCTCGTGGCAGCAGTTTGCTGACTTCGTCGCAGACGATGGCTTCGGCGAGCAGTACCCGGCCGAGGGCCTCGTTGCCGGTGTCGTACTCGGCGGGGGTTTCGCCCCACAGGCTGACCAGCGCCGCGTTCGTGGCAGCTTCCTGGGTCTGCCCAGCGATGAGGTGGCAGGCGATCTGCGCGCAGGTGCCGGCCTTGGTGCCTTGTTGTGCTGCCGCCAAGGCGGCGACGCGGGTGGCGACGGCGCGGCCGTGGGAGGGGAAGAGGGCCGCGACGGCTGTGAGAGCGGCGCGGTTTGCCGCCGGCTCGGTGTCCCACCGGGCGAGCAAGTCCGGAGCGGTCGCGCCGACGGCGTCGCGTGCCTGCTCGGCCCACCGCAGGGGGTGAGGCGGGCGGCCGGTGGCGGCGGCGATGTCGGCACCGGTGATCGTGTCACTCGCGTACCGGCTGGCCGCATAGACCAGCGTCGCGTAGATGTCGCAGCGGCGGGAGGAGGTGAGCGCGTCGGCAAGGATCATCCTGGCCAGGACGGTGACCGCCGAAGGGGTGTCCGGCCTGCACGTGCCGTTGGGCAGGACCGTGTTGAGCAGGTCCAGGTGCCGTTCGTCCCAGTCCTGGTCAGTGCGGGCATGCGCCAGGCTGGTGAGCATGGCCGGGACTGGGTTGCTGCCGGTGCCGTAGGCGAAGTCGCTCCATGGGATCGTGTCCAGGTCATCCAGGTGCAGCGGCCGTAGCGGCTGGGTGTCCGGAACCAGCGCGAGATCCCCGGGTGGCGGTGCGGTGACCTCGAGGACCTGTGGGATGACAGGCCCTGCTCCGGTGTTGTGCCTGAGCAGTGACCGTGGTTCCAGGAGGCCGGGCCAGTCGCTGAGCCTCCTGTGGCGAAGCCGCCGTGTGCCCTGGCGATGGCATGGGCCTGCCGCAAGACCGCGAGTTCCTGCTGAATGCCCAGATTGCCGGGTGGATGCCGGTTGCCGTCGAAAGCGGTCAGTTCCCAGTCCATGCCGCGTTCCAGCAGCCACTGTCTACGGGAGGGGCGTGCCGTGACTTGGCCCCATCCGGATGCTGTCAGCGCGCCGGCCATCGATTCCGCGGCTGCCTCGTCCCGGGCGGCGAACCAGTAATGCGTCCCCCACGAAACGACGCCGCGATCCGTGGAATCCAAACCGGCCACGCCGGCCACCGTACCGCCCTACATCCACGGGCCAGGTCCACGCCACCCCGGACCGGGCACAATGCGGCACCGAACCGGCTGATCTGCGCGACTCGGCTTGCGAGCTCTGGCTACGTCTTGCCCACGCCGAGTCGGCAACTTGCGCCCTGCGCTGTCCACGACGTCCTGCGTTGGTCCCCGTTGTCATGATGGGCGCATGGGGCAGAGTCACGGCACGGCCCCGTATCAAGTCACACGCTCAGGTTAGCTGTCGCAAGATGTTCATGCCGAGTGTCGTGTAACAGGCAGCTACGGCCGGGGGGCCTGGAGGTCTCCGCCGGGTCGGCGTCGGCCCGGGAGCTGAGGTCGTGCAGGATGGCGGCCAGTTGGCGCGCCTCCGCTGGCGTGAGTTCGAAAGCCAGGTTCTTGTCTACCGAGACCTCGACCCGTGCCGGCCACGGGCTCCCGGCAACGGCGGGGACGAATGCCACCAGGGCCGCGGTGAGAACTTCCGTCTGGTCGGCGCGCTGGCTGTGGGTCAGCGAGATGGCGGCTGCGGGGCTCGAATGGTGAAAGCCGTCCAGCGGGAGGTCTGGGAGTACATGCTCGCCGCTGCACCACACTGGGCAGGGCCGCAGCCGCCAGGCACCGACCTTGGCCCCTGTGTCGTCGGCCATCTCGAAGCTATGACAGCCGGCGTGGCCGGACGGCAGGCTGCACGCCTCCCCATAATCATCGTCGCCGTCTGCACCACCGCCCTGCTCCGCTGGGCAGAGACCGTGTATCACCGCCAGGTCGCGGAGGCCGTCCGCCCATCGCATCCACCACCCCTCGCTGCCAGACGCCTGCGCCAGCGCTAGGTGCGGCCCGTCGTGTGCTGCCTGCAGTTCACAGCGCAATTGTGCCTGGAGCGCGAAAAACGGCTCAGGAATCGGTGCCAGTTGCCCGGTCTCATCCGGGGTTAACGTGACCTCAGCCGGACATTCGACCTGACGCGGATGCATGGCGTCACGATAGGCCACACAGCGGGACACGGTGATGTGTCCCGCTGAGAAGAGCGACAGCCAAGTGGTTCCCCGGCGCGGCACGAGGCGCTGCTAGGGCTTGCGAGGGCTGAGGTCTTCGGCGCCTGCTTCCCATGTGCGCGTCCCCGTGCCGTCGGCGTGCTCGGCGGTGTCTGCGAGCTTGAGCAGGGCTGCCGCGACGGCGCGGGCCTGGCCGGGCGTCATCTCGGCGGACGCGTCGGTCCGCTCCTCGGCGGTCCCGAGGTTGATCTCGATGAGGGCCGGCCCTGGGTCGCTGCCGAGAGGGTGCGTCCAGGATTTGAGGATCGTCCTCACGACCGTTTCGGGCGCGTCGCGGTGCATCCGGTCCGAGGTCGGCACCGCGACCTCCGGCCCGTAGTGGTGGTAGCCCTCGTCGCCATCGACCACCTCGCCGTCAGCGAAATGCTGGCTGAGGGTGCACCAGGGCGGGCAAGGACGCAAGACCACCGCATCCCTGTCGCGCGGGTGGACGACTTCCGCCATGCCTCTCTCCTCAGCCGCACCTCAGGTCGCACTGCCCGATCAACCAACTACGCCTACGCCCGGCGGTCCAGCAGTGCTCGTGCGCACTGAACAACCGCGCCGACATCCACGATGCCATGGGCGAGACAGCCAAGTTGGTCGCCGGCCGAAACATGGTGCTGGCCCTGGCCGAGACCAGCTACGACCACCGCTACATCGCTCCCGCCCGCCGCGCGCACCCTCGGGGAGTGCGGTGGCGCCGAGGCCGCCTACGGGGACATCCCCGCGTCCTAGCCACCCCCGCATTGCGATGGAGCAGGAGGTGGCGGTGGCAGGCTCCGAGTCCAGCAGACGAAGACGACTAACGATCAGAGACCACCGTAGCCACATCCACCCGACGGTCACGGAGGAGGTGGTCGACGATCTTCTTGTGCTCAAGGGGCGGCTGTAGCCGTATGGTGCGTTGTTCCGGCCGGAGGCACGTGGCCGGTGCCCCAGGTGGCACCTGCTCGCCCTTGAGTTGGCCCGGAAATCGCGTGGAGCGCCACTGGCCCTGGGCGGGACGATGGCCGGATGGCAATCCAGGCAGGGCGGGTACTGGTTCGGCTATTGGCCGGTGCTGTCCTCGGCGAAGAGTCTGCGGCGACGCGGTGGTATGGCTGGCTGGGTTGAGTGGGCGCGGGTGGTTGCGCCTGGATGAGGCGGCGAGGTGGCGCGGCTGGCGTGGTTCGCCGTTGACGCGCGTCGAGGACTGGTACCTGCTGCTCGCCGGCAGGCCAACGGCCGTGGACATAGTGGCTGGGTCGATGCACCCGGACGGACGGGTCCGCCAGACTGCCGTCGCAGCCCTGGCCGCCACGGACGGCCCGCTGGCCACAGCGGCCCTCGCGGTGCGGGCGGCTGACTGGGTTCCCCAGGTCGCCGGTGCTGCCGTAGCCGCTCTGGCTGCCCGGTCGGCGGTCGCGGAGGTGGTGGCTGCTGTTGAACTCGCCAATGACCAGCCAGGTCGGCCGAGTCTGTGACTTGCACTTGACTGCTGCTCAGGCGGCTTCGGTGGTGGTGACGGTGAGGGTGTGGTCTCCGAAGCTGGCCACTAGGTCGAGCCGTCCGCCGAGTGCTTCGACATAGCGTGCGACGGCCTCGATGGTGGCGAGTTCGCCGCGTTCGATCTGAGAGACCCGGCCTGGGGTGACGCCCATGGCATCGGCGAGTTGGGCCTGGGTGAGGCCCTGGCGTTTGCGTTCCTCGGCGAGCCGGTAGCCGGTCTGGCGGGCCATGAGTTCCTTGCGGCGCCGTTCAGCCTCTTCCGGGCCGCCGACGCGATCGATGTAGGCGTCGCGGTCCCACTTGGTGTATCCGCTCATCAACTGGGCTCCTCTTTCGCCCGTTCCTTCAGGTAGACCTCATACAGCTGTTCGGCTCGCGGGATCGCTTCGGTGTACCAGCGGTTCCACTTGCCTTCCTTGTTCCCGGCCACGAGTAAGATCGCCGACCGCCATGGGTCGAACGCGAACAGGATTCGGATCTTGCTGGTGCCGCTCGATGGTGGACGGAGTTCCTTCAGGTTCTTGATTTTCGACGCGGTGATGGTATCCACCAAGGGGCGTCCCAGGGAGGGGCCGGAGCAGCTCAGTGCGTAGATGGCGTCATCGACCAGGTCAGCACTCTTGGGGTCGTCTGCCTGCAGTTCGCTGAGCCAGGTGGCGACCTCGTCGGTCTGGTAGATCTCCCATTCCCGCACACCAAGACTATAGCAAATCCTATAGTCATCCTCAGAAGCGGCTCGGCGGATCCTGGCACTCGGGGGTGTCCGCGGCTGTCGGCGCTGGAGGCCGGAGTGCTACCTCGGTGGACGGCCACCGTATGGTGCCGGCTCGTCGGCGCTGGCCCGCCCGCGCTGACGCGGCTATTCCTCCCGGCCTGGTACCGCCCTGGCGGGGGTGCTTCCCTCAGCGACCCTGCGGTAGCGCTGGGGGGCCGGGATCTGCAAGCCGTCGCGGGCGTGATGGTCCCTCAGAGAGTGGCTGACCGACCCACATCGCTGACACCCTTGATCATGCGCCGTCAACACCGAGAGCCAGCGGTATTCCACCCACCACCGATAGCCGGCGTCAGCGCCGCCTGGGTGCCCGGCGAGTCGCGGTTGGCTGGCCTGCCGAGTGTGACGCGGGCTGACAGACAGTCAGTAGGGACATGAAAGGTGCGGATGTGCCATGAACCAGGCTCCGGCGACAGGCGGCGATACCGGCCCGGTGCAGGGTGGTGCCCGGGTGATTGTCGCGACCCTCAACACGCGCGGAATACCAGTCACCGGGTCGCAGCTGGCCAGGCGGTACCGGGCGATAGCTGAGGCTTTCGAGGCCTCTGACGCCGATGTGGTCGCTTTCCAGGAGGTGTTCACGTACTGGCACCTGCGCTTGCTGGCCCGCCGGATGGCTTCGTTCCGCCACGTGGCCTACCAGCTATCCGCGGCGGGGCCGGCCGGCGGACTGGTGACGTTCTCCCGGCTGTCGGTGTCCGCCTGCGCCTAATAGGGGCTAGCCGGTCGGCCGTCCGGCAGACTCGGTTCTGGTAGCCGCCGGCAGGTGAGCACTGGCTGCGCCCGGGCTCGTTCGGGAAGCCCTAGCGTTAGATCGTGCCCCTGCTGGTGGCCGGGAGAGTAGATCGCTGCTGGGATGTCGTGCCCGCTACCGCGGCTTTGGTTTCCCGGCGAAGGCGCCAGGAGTCTCCCTGGCGGCCCGGGCCAGAGCATCACTCAAGGGGATCCTGGTGGCGCAGCTTCCGGATCTGGGGGTAAGCGTGCTGAATACCCATCCGGTGGCTAACCGGGACGGTGACTGGGCGCAGGCTAACCGGTTCTTCCCGCTGCAGCAGGGCCAGCTCGGTGTCGTGGCGCGGGTGGTGAACGCCACGACCGCCCCAGCCGTGGTGTGCGGGGACTTCAACATCGGCCGCGACAGCGTCCTGCTGAGGGGTTTCCTGTCGGAGACCGGGCTGGCCGATGCCTTCAGCGGGCAGGGCCCGGCGACATTTCACTCGGAGTACCTCCCCCCGGCGAGCAAGGGCACTGCATCGACTTCATCCTGGTCTCACCTCAGATTGAAGCCGGGACTACGCAGGTGCTCTTCGGCGGCAAGCAGCTCCTGGGGGAGCGCAGAGAATACCTGTCTGACCACCTCGGCCTGTATGCCGGGCTCCACCTCGTACCGGATAAGGGGCCTGACTGCCCAGGCTCCTAGCGCTGGCCGCGGTTCATTACCCGCGCACCTCATCCGCGGGAGTCCCACGTAGTGCTTCAGCGCCTGGGCAGCGGGCGCCAGCAGGGTGCCCATCAGACCCGGACCATCCGCGCCGGCGACAGCCATCCCCTCGCGGTTACCACAGCCGCGGGCGCTGACATCACCAGAAAGCCAGGACAAGAAACAGCCCGGACAAGAAGGGAGGCACAGCATCAGCTCGGGCACCCACCCGGCCAGAGGCCGGGCCCGGGTGACGTCCCCGCATGCCCGCAAACAGCAAGTCATGGGGAAATTACGTGTCCGAGATTTTCGTTGTTCAAGCAATAGGCTGGACTGAACGCAGCGGAGTGGCAGGTAGCGAGGGGCCGGCTGCCGAGCCGCCGGCCATAGCCGTACGGCCTTGTGTGGTCGAGATCCTCCCTGGTGTGGCCTTTCGCGAATTCAACCGCCTTGGTGGCGGAGTCCGTCATGTGCCGCAGCCGTACAACGTCCTCAGGCGGCATAGAGTTGCCGGGCAGAAGCCCTCACCCCGTCCCGGAAGAACCGGCTCAGGTCTTCGTAGGTCCGGAGTTCTACCTCGGCACCTCCCATCAGGCCGCCCAGCTCGATCTCCATCTCAGCGAGACGCAGCAGCCCAGGGACATGACCAGCGTCGAACTGGACCAGCACGTCGACGTCGCTGCGGGGGAGAAGTCGCCGCGGAGCGAGGATCCGTACAAAACAAGGCGCGTGATGTGGTGTCGCTGGCAGAAGTCCGCGAGCGCACTGTCATCCACCTCGATGCCTGGCCGGATCCGCATGTTCACAACCATGCCGCAGGCATGTGTGATGCGGCCACATCTCACCCAAGCCGAGTGCCACGCCGTTTGGCTTCGCCTGACAGGCATTTCGGCAACGGGTTCGAGTACCGGGCGGACGTGTCGCTGGGCACCAGCCAGTGCAGCAGTGGAGCCTGCCCGACGGTGGGCCGTCGTGGCGGGGTTCTGTTGGCGGGTCTGGTCGCCGCCAGGTCCACTGGTGCCGTCCGGGCCCATCGGCCGGTGGTGACGTGGCTATGGGCGGGGGGCAGGGGCGGATCCCGGCCCAGGCGCCGTGACGGCCAGGCCTGCCTGGTCAAGACGGGTGAGGAGGCTGGGCTTGCGCAGGTGCTGCTGGCGCAGTGTCAGGTATCGCTGGCGGAACTCCTCGGCGTTGCCGGTGCGATGGGCGGCAGCCTGCAGGTCTTTGAGCAGATCGGCGGCAGCATCGTAGTCGCCAGGCTTTCGGGTGCTGATGAGTGCGCTGACGCGCGCCCACGCCGTTTCCTGGTCGCCGGCCAGGGTGTCCAAACGCTTTTCCCGGGCCGCCGCGCGCTCTTGTGCCTGGCGGGCGTGCTCCGCAGCGCGTGTGGCTTCGGCCCGCCGCTCGCGTTCGTGGCGGGCTTCGGCAGCGGCGTCAAGCAACTGGGCCACGGTGCGCCGGGGAAGGCTCTCACTGGTGGTGTCGCTGCCACGGTGGAACCGGCGCCGCAGTTCCATCTGCACCTGGGCACCCTGGCCTTGGGCAACCCGGCTGAGAAGCTTGTCCTTGTCGCTCGCTGGCAGGTCCCTGATCCATCTGGCCAGCATGCGGGGATCGTCTTTCGTCTCGGTCAGGGGCTGGCTCGTCTGGGCCGCGATGCCGAGCAGGTCGGCGTCGAGCCGGAGGAAGTCTGCGAGGGCACGCTGTGGCGCGGTGAGTGCCCTGAGGCCAGCAGGCACCGGTGGTTCAAGTTCGTCTTCTTCGTCGTAGTCGAAGGCGTCCTCGTCACGTTCCCAGGTTCCATACCCCGTCAGCCAGGCCAGGTACAGGGGACGCAGATCCCCGGCGGCGAGTTCGGCGCGGACGCCCACGATGGCCGACAGCGAGTCCTCAGCGCCTTCGACCCAGTCCCCGCCTTCGTCGTCGCTGGTCAGGTCCAGGATGAGGTGTTCGCGGGAGGTCCAGGCCACCACGTGGGGTTCGATGCAGTACCGCTCGACAACGCTCATGGCCAGGAGCGCCCGGGGCAGGCGCAGCATCACCTGGTGAGTGCCCCAGTTGGTGACATACAGATGGGCGTCGTAATAGCGCTCCATCATCTTGCGCGGGTCGCCGCGGAAGTTGCCCCAGTGGTACTCGTTGGTGAAGCTGGTGGCGGTCACCCGCGCCCGGGTGGAAAGCGCGCGGACCTCAGCCTGCTGCCGCTCGTCCAAAGGCCGGTCGACGGCCAGGAACTCGTAGTACTGGTACTCGCTCATAGTCGCTACCGCTCAGCTGGCCCAGTGCCGGTAGGCCTCGACCCATTCGGCGCCGGCTGGAGGTGGCGTGGGCAGCGGCAGGTCAAGGATGCCAATGGCCTGCCGGTACTTTCCGCAGGAGCAGATCGCGGCAACCCCGCTGCCAGGCAGCAGGTCGATCTTCGTGACGGTCACCTCAACACCCAGGACGGTGGTCCGGAACGGGACGGCCAAGCGCTCCTCAAGCATGGCCTGGAAACCGGCCATCTGCTCGTCCTCGCCATAGGCATCCACGGTGGCCTGCTCGATTAAGGCATCCAGTTCAGCGTCACCCGATCCCGCCACATCCCGCAGCCTACTGAAGGTGGTGCTGTGCCGCCGCTGGCTCGGTCCGCTACCACCAGCCTCGGTGGCAAAACGATGCTCAGCATCGGAGTCGCCGACGCAGCCACCTGGCGGAGGCAGTGACGGTTTTCGGCGTGTTGCCGGTGTTTTCGCCTGTTCTGGGTGATGCTGGGGCCAGCGACTTGCGGGCTTGCCAGGAGGCAGGTGGATCATGGCCGCGGCGGTGGAACACCAGCAGAGCGGGGACGTGCTGGCTGGCGGGAGTGTTCTGGCGGCATGGGCGGAGCGCACCGGCAGCCGCCGGGCGCCAGGCTCGGGCCGGCGCGGACTGCGGTTCGCATTCTACGGGCGGGTGTCGACGGAGGACTGGCAGGATCCCGTGACCTCGCGGGCGCGGCAGCGTGACCAGGCCGGCTTGCTGGTGGCCGGGCACGGGGAGATCGTCGCGGAGTTCTTCGACACCGGGCAGAGCCGCACCCTGGCCTGGGCGCGGCGCCCGCAGGCCGCCGCCCTCATCGCCGCGCTGGCCGACCCGGACCGGGGCTGGGACGCGATCGTGATCGGCGAGTACGAGCGGGCGTTCTACGGCAGCCAGTACGCCTCGGTCGCCCCGCTGCTGGAGCACTACGGCATCCAGTTGTGGGCACCGGAACTGGGTGGGCAGATCGACTACCACGCCGAGGATCACGAGCAGACGATGCTGGCACTGGGATTGCAGTCGAAGCGGGAGATCACCCGGACCAGGATCCGGGTCCGCACGGCGATGGCCGCTCAGACCCGCGAGCAAGGCCGCTACCTCGGCGGCCGGCCGCCGTATGGGTACCGGCTCACCGATGCCGGGCCGCACCCCAACAAGGCCCACGCCGCGTGGGGCCGGCGCGCCCACCGCCTGGAGCCTGACCCTGTGGCGGCGCCGGTGGTGGCGTGGATGTTCGCTCAGCGGCTGGCCGGGCACTCCGTTGCGCGGATCACCCGGGCGCTGAACGACGCCGCGATCCCGTGCCCGTCTGCGGCCGACCCCAAGCGCAACCCGCACCGGAGCGGTGCCCGGTGGACGCTTCGTACGGTAGCGGCGATCCTGGCCAACCCGCGCTACACGGGCCGGCAGGTGTGGAACCGGCAGCGGACCGACTTCGACCTGGTCGATCCCGCCGACACCGCGCTGGGCCACAAGCAGGTGCAGCGGTGGAACCTGCCCGAGGGATGGGTCATCTCCCGTCGTCCCGCGCACCCGGCGCTGGTCAGCGAGACCGACTTCATCGCCGCCCAGGACGCCACCACACCCCGCGGCCCTGCCGGGCCGGCCGCGCGGCGGTACCTGCTGGCCAGGCTGCTGACCTGCGCGCTGTGCGGGCGGCGGCTGGAATCAGCCTGGTCCAACGGCAAGCCTGCCTACCGGTGCCGCCACGGCTACACCAGCGCCACCAGCCCCGACCCCACCCGGCCGAAGAACACCTACGTGCGCGAAGACCAGATCCTCCCGCACCTAGCCGCCGTAGCCGTCCTGCTGGCCGACGACGGCCACGCGGCAAGCGACGCCACCATGCGGATCACCACCCCAGCCCAGGCCGCAGGATTGATCGACCAGCTGCGGACCGCAGGCGTCACCCTCACCTACGACCCGGACACCCGGACCATCCGCGCCGGCGACAGCCATCCCCTCGCGGTCACCACAGCCGCAGGCCGCTGACACCACCAGAAAGCCCGGACAAGAAAACAGCCCGGACAAGAAGGGAGGCTCAGCACCAGCTCAGGCGCCCACCCGGTCAGAGGCCGGGCCTGGGTGACGTTCCCG
>DASYYE010000246.1:0-11706 GCA_035946955.1 Streptosporangiaceae bacterium
GCGGGTCCGCCGCGGGCTGGCTCCTTGCGAAGACCTCATCAGCTCTTCCCACGGCGGCAAGGGTCTCCTGCACGCGGCCCAGCTTGGCGAGTGCCCTGGCCCGTGCGGTGTGGAGCATGGCCTGCTCGGTGTGAGTCAGCCGGTCCGCACGGACAAGCGCCAGCTCAGCGTAGGTGAGGCCGTTGTCCGGCTGCCCGCACCAGGTAGCCTGCCGCGCCATCAGCGACAGCACCTTCGCCCGGTAGTGCCAATCGTCCGCCACCTCGGCACACGAAAGCCCGAACGCGAACATACGCCGGGCATCGTCATGCGCGTATGCGTCAAAGGCCATGGCACCACAGACACCACTGAGGTAACCCACTGCGGAGAACAGCGCTGGCCTCAGCCGTTCCGGGCAGTCGGTCTCCAGCAACCGAGCCGACCACCGAAGTTGCGCGGTCACCGCCTCACGGACAACGCCTCCGCCATAGGTGTGGTCCCAGGAAGTGAAAATGCGGGCCGCGGAACGGACCTGCTGGATGTCGTGTTCACACACCTCGGCAGGGATGGGGGTGTGGCTCAGCGAGTCCAGCAGCCCCGCGGCGGGCGTCGCCGCAGCAGCAACTGCACCCAAGCCTGCTTCGATGAACTCCCGGCGATCCACTGAGTCGCTCCGCCCAGTCACGAGCTGGTGCAAGCGCTGATCACTGTACAGACCTGCGCTTGCCCGGGTGCGCACAAGCCACATCACTACCGGGAGGTCGGCGCGGACCGGTTCAGCCCCGGCGCGGCTGATCCTCTCGTAAAGATCAGCATCTGGTTCAGGCGACGCGAGCGGTGTCACCGGAACGTGCGGTCGCGCTGACCGCTCCCACGCCGCTAGGAGAGCACCGTCGGCGCCGAGGTGCCTGTCCATCTCCAGGGCCAGCTCGCGTGACCCGCGTTTGTGCCCGTTGACCACTTTGGAGAGGTAACCCGTGTTGTAGTGCGTCAGCCGGGAGAGTGCGTGCAGCGAGAGCCCGCGTTGCCTGTGCAGGCGGCCTAGCTCAGCTCCGAAATCGCTCACTGGACGTTACCGTCGTCGCAGCCCGCTGGTATTTGCTGTGCGGGCCAGCCGTCGTGCAAGTAGGCAGCTTGCCCGAACGCAAGTGCGCCGAGGGCCGCACTAAGACGTCTCCACATGTACGGGCGGAGACGTTTGGCCGCCTCTTCCTCCGTGCAGAACTCGAAGGCTGCCAGTTCCCCGTCGAGAAGCCTCAGGCTGAGGCTCTGTTCGTCGCTGAGGATGCCGCCGTCGAAGATGAACATCAGCGAGTCGTCCCATGGGCCGTGCGGCGGCACCCAGTCCAGGCAGAGCAGGGCACCGGCCTGGACGTCCAGGCCGAGTTCTTCTTTGACCTCGCGGCAGACGGTCTCGGTGGGTGGCTCATTGGCTTCGCTCATCCCACCCGGCAGGTCCCAGTCGGGCTTGTACCGGGGGTCGACAAGCAAGACCCGGCCATGGCGGTCTCGGAGCACCACGTCAGCGCCGACGCGCTTGCGCGGCTGGGTCGCGTTGCCTTCGGCCAGGTGCGCCCGCCATGCCTGCGGGTCACGCTGGTACAGCGGTGCACTGTCGTTCACTGGCCTGGCTCCATCTGGGCTGGGTGGTTGCCGGTCCCGGTCCCGAGCAAGGTATACAGCCACGATCGTTCACGCACCGCGACGCGTACCGCGGCCAGGAACGCCGCCACGGCGCTGCTGGCCTCATAGGGCTCCAGGAGCTTGGCCAAGTCACGGAAGTGCTGGACGAGCACGCAGGAACTGAGCGTGTGAGTGGCATCAAGCGCCTGCTGTGCTGCCGCGCAGGCGGCTTCTGGCTCCCCTTGGGCGACAAGGATGCTGGCGAGCAGGAGCTGGCCGAAGGCGCGGCTTCGCGCATGGGTGCCGGGACGGACCTCGATGATGCGGCGCGCGTAGCGGGCAGCGGCCTCGAGCTGGCCGAGCTGGCGCAGGCTCCGGGCGGCCTCACTGGCCAGCGAGCCCTCATCGAAGCGGCTGGTCCACGGCGACGGCGGTTCGGTGTGGTCCTGGTCGAGGGCTTGCTCGGCCCGCAGCATCACCTTGGCGCACTCGGCGTGCTCCGGCTGGGGCAGGGCAGCCAGCCCACGGGCCTCCAGGGCCAGCAGACGAGCCGCCAGCCCCGGGTGCGGCGGAGCCTGGGCCAAAACCTCCTGGCCCAGGCGGGCGAAACTGACTGCCCTGGCCGACTCGCCTTGGTGCAGCGCTAGGTGGCTCATGCTCCCTATGACATGCGCGGTGAGCTGGCCATCGCCGCCTGCGGAGGCCAGACCGAGGGAGCGCTGGAAGTGCTGGCCGGCGGCTTCGTCACGGCCCGCGTCGTGTGCCATCCAGCCGGCCATCTCAGTCAGCCCGCTCGCAGCGACGAAAATGTTCTGCTGGGAGCCACCGGCCACGCCGAACAAGCGCGGCGCCACAGCCGTCTGCAGGTAGGAGAGGACCGTGGCATACAGATGACCGCCCCCGACCTGCCGGTCTGCCGCCCGGAAACCATGCATCGCCGCCAGGTCCGCCCCGTCACCTGGCAATCCCGCCGATGCCGACGCCGCTAACGGCAGGCCGGGCAGCAGGAAGATGCCAGGCTTTTCGTTCGCTGGGCGCTACCGGAGGCGCCAACTTGTCCCAGGCCGTCATGAGGGCGCCGTCGGCTCTGAGGTCCACGCGGCCCCGTCGCCGAGGACGACGGGCTGGCGGATGTGGTCTGACCCGCGGCGGCGGGCCTCGGCGGCGGTGAGCTGGGCGAACCGGTCGGCGGGTTCGAAGGTGGCCAGGTAGGTGCAGGAGCGCGGGTCGCGGACCGGGTGGCCGTTCTCATCGGTCGTGGTCTGGGTGAACAGGCGGCGAGCTTGGCCTCGCGGGTGTGGGCCTTGCCGTCTTGGCCCTTCCCGGGCCGGCCTTCGGTGGCGGCTGCGGTCATGGGGACTCCGGTGCCGTCGACGGCGATGTAGCACGTGGGAGACCGCTGAGACGGGGCAGGCGGCGGCATGAAGACCACGGTCGTGAACATGAAGGACCACCTCAACGACCCGGACTACGCGGACGTTGTCTACGTCGGCCGCCGTCAGACTCGCAGGGGCTAGAACCTGGAAGCGTCCGCGCTCGCCAACGAGCCGCCTCCCAAGGGACGCCACCCTGGAGCAACGTCTCGAATCCACTGCCCGGTACGAGCAGCGCCTGCTCACCAGCCCGGACCTGATGGCTCTGCTGCCAGGGCTCCGGGGTCGCCGGGGCGGGTGCTGGTGCTGGCCCCTGCCTTGCCATGCCGCCGTCATCGCGAGACTCGCGGACGCGACGGAGGACAGCCCGGCATGACCGGGATCGAGTGGACCGAGGTCACAGGTGCCGGAATAGTGATATGTCGCCGAAGCACACCCGCTGGCATGTACAACATACTGCACGGTATTTAACGGGTACCGTATGCTGCACTAACGCGCCACTGAGCATACCGAGCGGTACGTTTAACATACCGGGCGGTATGGTGTGAAGTCAAAAGGGGAATTATTGGCGCGCCGTACCCATTTCGACTGACTTCGTTCCCTTATCCTGAGCGTCATGACGCCGCCGCACTGGCAGCGCACAGGGCCATAGGTGTGCGGACGGGCCGGTACCTCCTGCAAGAGCTTCCCGATCCGGCCGCTGACCTGTGTTGAGAGGGGTCGGGGTGAATCCTGGGCGACGGGGATCCGCAGGTGCAGAGGTCACCGGAGGCCAGTCGCGCTGCCGAGACGGGTTGGCTCGGACGACATGGGCCGAAGGGTGCTGACCACAATCCTGCGGGGGTGGCCAGCTTGGAGCGCCTGGGTGGCCGTGCTCATCATCGCAGCAGTCTTTGGGGTAACGTCACTCGCTGGCTGGATCGCCTATCTACGTTTCTGCCGTTTTTTGGTGAACAAGACGAACGACGCCGAGAGCCTCAAGCATGCCGCGACCGCAGCCAGGGCGTTCCGGGCTGGTGCACCGGCAGCACTTGCCCAGGCGCTGGGCAGGCTGCTGTCGCTCCGGGGCCGATGACCGCCCATGGAGAAATTGTTCGGCACTGTAAGAGTTAGCCTTAGTGGTTGTGTCATCATACCTCGGCAGTATTGGCGTCGGGTGAATCTTCCCAGCCTGAATAATTAGGGTTCTGATAGGGAGGTTTTTATCGGCCGAACCTGGGAATTAGTACGCACTAGACAGCGTTAAGTTACGTGGAACACCCTGGGATTTGGAGGGAGCGCGATGGCCGTAATGACAGAATCCAGTCTGCGGAGACTGATTAGCAAGAGCGCTGTGATGGTGACCCTGGCGGACTTGCCGCACCATGAGGAGCGTCGTCAGCTAAGCTTCGATCCACCGTGTAAATAGTGGTTCGTTTTGGCGCGTCGAAGCGAGAGGTGCCCTCTGAACTGGGGCGATGGGAGTTGCTGACACTTCCAGATCCCAAGCCGAGAGGACACCTCGCAAGTGCGATTGTTGCATGATCTGGCGAAGATCCACGCGACGTTTGATGACCCGAACCTGGTGTCGCGGGCGGGGCTGGTGCCGGTGATGGCGCTGGCGCAGTGGGCAGGCCTGGGAGAGCTGGCTGGTGAGCACATGCGGATCGCCGGGGCCATGTGGGGGGAACGCCGCGGTGAAGGTGCCCGGCATCGTGGTGGGGATGATCGGCGGGGCGGATAGCATCGATGACCTGGGCCTGCTGCGGCACGGGGGGATGCCGGTGCTGTTTGGCGGGGTCCGGGCGCCGTCCACGCTGGGGTCATTCCTGCGGTCGTTCACCTGGGAGAACGTGCTCCAACTGGGCAAGGTGAGCCGGGTGGTCCTGGGTGAGCTGGCCCGCCGTGCGCCGCTGCTGCCCGGCAAGGACGTGCTGGCCTTTGTGGACATTTGACTCCCAGCAGAAACGGGCCTACGGGCACAAGAAGCAAGGCGCCGGGTTCGGCCATACCCAAGATTCAGGGCAAGAGCCTGCTGTGCGGGGGCTGAATGCCCTGGTGGCCACCATCAGCACGCCGCTGGGCGCCCCGGTGGTCGCTGCCACCCGGCTGCACGGCGGCAGCGCGAACTCGGCCGCGTCGCCGGGGGGTTCGCCACCGAAGCGGTGCACACCGCCCGCAGCACCGGCTGCACCGGCACGATCGCGGTGCGGATGGATTCGGCCTTCTACAGTGCGGCGGCATGCGGCGCGGCGCGCTGGGGCATTCTTCTCGGTCGCAGTGGCGATGAACCCGCGCGTGCGGGCCGCGATCGCCGCCATCCCCGAGCGCGCCTGGACCCCCATCAACTACCCCCGCGCCATCTGGGATGACCAGCTCCGGGCCTGGGTGTCCGACGCCGAGGTGGCCGAAGTTCCCTATACCGCGTTCACCTCGAAGAAGAGCAGGGCGATCACCGCCCGGCTGGTCGTCCGCCGGGTCAAAGACCGCAACCGCCACGCAGCGGCCGGCCAGTAGGGTATTAGCCGCCCATCCTCCAGCCGGTGATGGCTCCTGTTCAACTTGCTGGCTTCGGCAAAGTTGGTCAGGGGCCTGCGACTTGCGCCGCAACCGGACCCGGACAGCGAGGCACCCCCGCACGTGGGCCTGGCTGGCTAGGTGCGGGGGTGCTGATCTTGGTCCTTGATTCACTAATGTCAGCTCGTCGTCGGGCATCACCTCCAGCGGCCGTGCGCAGGACTGGCACTGGAACGGCTCTCGGACAGGGTGTCGCAGTCACCCGCCGCGCAGTGCCAGCCCTGCGGCTCTATGGCGCGGACGGCTGGCTGGTCATGCTCTGGGCGATGGCAAGCAGAGTCGCGGTCCCGTAGGTGCGGCTGACGAGGTTGGTGTCCACGCCGTTCAGGTCGAGTTCGACCCAGGCTGGGTTTGCACCGGTGGGGTCGGTGTGGGGTGTTATCACCAGTACTGGGTGCCCGTTGATGTGCTCGACTGTGGACTTGGCGTCCAGCCCGTGGCGGAACTTCGCGAAGAAACTGGTGGGGTCGTGGTAGGTCGCACGGGACAGCATGACCGTGACCTTCCCGTGGTCGAAGACCAGTGCGACCTGGTGGAGTGGTGTGCTGACCCAGACCTTGTCCAGGGTCTTGGCGTCTGCCAGGGGAGCATTGGGCATCGTGACGGGGTACCCGGCCGCTGACTGTGCACCGGCAACGGTCGTCTGCCTCTCGTGCAGGAACGGGCGGCTGTAGTCCGGGGCTGGGCCACTTGACGCAGAGCTAGATCCCTGCCCGGAGCATGCGGTGACACTCACCAGGACGGTTGCGGCCACCAGAAGCCTTGCCTTCATCGGTGCTCCTCTCCTAACAGACATGGCCGCCGCTGTTCTGGACGAACAGTTCGCTGTTACTGATCGCCGCCATGTTCCAGCCAGGTGCGGTGTCGGCAAAGCACACGAGCTGCGCCCATGGCTGCCAGTGGGTCAGCGACGTCTGGTCCTGGAGCCCATAGAAGTGGGTCCACAGGGTGTCACAGCTCCAGCGGCGCTCACTGTTAGTAAGCGCCCACCCTTGGTTGAACCGCATCGTCGGCGAGTAGTTGAAGGGCTTGGTCTCGCCGTCGAAGTAGAAGCGGAAGATCCCGATCCCGTTGGCGTTGTCGACCTCGAAGTGCCAGTTGGCCCCGGCCCCGATTGTGCCTGCCCACTGCTGCAGGCTGTCCACCCCATCCTTGACCCACTCGGCATACAGGGTCGGTTCGTTCATCGGTGACCCGCCCGTGGCCCAGCCGACTTCGACGTCGTTGCCTGGGTCGAACCATATGAACAGGCTGCGCGACACCTGCGCCCGCGTGCCGTTCAGCGTGCCCTGGCCATTGGTGGCAATCATCGCCTGGTTGCCATACGCCGCCTGCCCTGCGCTGTTGTCGTCGGCTTCGACATTCTGGTGCGTAGTCACGCACGAAGCCGGGGCCTTGGCACCCGACGCCGCAGCGGGGACGGCCGACGTGTACAGCAGCCCGCCTACGGCAGCCACACCCAGCAGGCCCCCAGCCGCGAGCCGTAATGCACCCCAGTCCCTGATCCGGTGCACCCATCCCATTGGCAACCGCCTTTCTCTCGTGAGTAATGACTGCTGTGCGGTTTGGTCACTGCCCGGCCGGGCGCCCGTCAGAGGGGACGCGGCGTGTCTGGCCCGGCTGATCCGCTGGGATGCGCCGGGGCAGCGGCGCGGACCCGGGTGCATGTGGGGGAGTTACCAGGTGTTCATTACCCACAGCGGCGCACCCGATGGTGCGGGTGAAGGTGGCAGCAGCGTGACGCGGGGCGCTGGTGGGCGCGATCCGCTGGGCATGTGGCCACCAGAACCAGCCCTCCTCGGCGTAGATGTCACCAGCCAGGCCCGGCGCGCTGCGGCTGGTGACATGCAGCCTCGGGCTGCGGCCGGATCCGTGGACGGTCAAGACAGTGGCCCATTCGTCGTGGTTGAGCACGCCAGCGAGGGCTTCCAGCGCGGCCAAACTGCCTGTTTCGGTGCTCACCACTGCTCGACGCCGTTCATATCCGTAAGGAACCCCGCTCTTTGCTCGTTGCCTGTCACACCGGGCTGTAAAGAGAGACTTCATAGCCATGCAGATTTAAAGGCGATTCCGCTTCGTTACCACCGCCCACACACACTTCCCGGTCGAGTTTTCGGGCATGTATGTCCCCCACTCCGCGCACAACGTTTCCACCAGCAACAGCCCCCGTCCGCCGTCAGCCTCCAGGTCCACTTCCTGGGTCTGTGGCTTTTGCTCATTCCCATCCCAAACCTCGACCAGAACCTTTTCCCGGTCTGAGCAGAGCCACAGCCGGACCGGCGGAATACCTGCCGCCCACTGGCCCTGGTACCAGCTCCCGATGACGCCGGCTGACGCCTGTATCCCATTGGTCACCAGCTCGGACACGACCAGCCCCACCGTGTCGGTCAGCACCGCCAGACCCCACTCCCACAGCACCTGCCTGGCGTGCAGGCGGGCACAGGGAACGGCACTGGCCAGGGCTCCCAGCTCCAGGTAACTGCTCAGCGGCCAGTCGGTGGTGGTCATCGTTGACCCCTCGGGGAAAGCAGAGCCGACGCCGGGGCAGTGCCCAGGATCACGGGGGGTGTGAGCCTGGCGTGATCCCTCTGCAACGTCGGCTCTGCTGCTCATGGGTGCCCGCCTCAGACCCCACCCGGCGTGAAAGCAGCCGGGGACGCCGGTTCACACGGACAGGCAGCCCAGCGGCTCCCGGGCTGGTTGACGTATAGGTCAAGCTCTGCACAGGCGCGGCTCGCGGGCGCCTGGCCCGACACGGGCTGGTCATTCATCGGGGCGCTGCCCCCGGTCTCCCAAGCGTCTGCCGGCCGACGGGGCAACCGGGTGGTGTGGCAGTCCAAGGCCGATTGCCAGCGCAGCCGCGACGATGCCGGCGCAATAGCCGATGCAGACCGAGCGCAGGCGGGGCCCAGCCAGGAGAAATAGACCTCAGCCGCATCAGCGGCCAAAGCGAGGCGGTGTCCTCATCGGTTCCAAGTGCCTGTGTCGCCGCGACGTCCTTGCCAAGGACGTCGCCCTTGGCGGATCGGCCGAGGGCCTCGCTGGCTTCCCCGGTCTCGCGTAGCGTGCGGAATGTGTCGGCCACCGCGCCTACGGCGCGACGCAATGTGGCCTCATCGGCCGCCTCCACATAGGCGGCGATCTCATCCACGCGATCACCCCTCTTGCAGTGACCTGGGCAGACAGAAAGCAGCGGGCACCGCGGGCGCTGACCTGGCCCCGGTGGGCATGCGTGTCGTGGGCGGGCGAGGCATTGGCGGATGACCGTGGGCGCCGGTTCTTGTGGTCGATGGGTGCCGTTCCACTGCATGGCTAACATCGTGGTTGGACTGCCACGCGGTTGCCAAGGCTCTTTCATGACGATGTGCAATAGCGACACGTTGCACCCTGGTGGCCCGGGGCGGGATACTGCCCAAGGCAGCGGCAAGATCGGCAGCACTGGCAAGGAAGTGCCCGGATGGACTACAGCCCCACGGTGCGCGGCCGGCGCCTGATGCGTGAGCTGACCCGGCTGCGCCAGGCGCAGGGCCTGTCACTGGAGACAGCCGCGCAGCGGCTTGACTTCAGCAAGAGCAAGCTCTACCGGATCGAGAACGGCCGCAGCCGCATCACCCTGGACGACCTCGAAGACATGCTCGACCTGTACGCCGTCCGCTCCCCGCAGCGCGAAGCACTGGCCCAGCTCGGCCGTGACGCCCGCAAGCGCGGCTGGTGGACCGCCTACAGCGACGTGTTCACCGGCTCCTACGTCGGCTTGGAGTCCGAAGCCTCGGGCATCCAGGTCAACGCCCACATCGTGCCCGGCTTCCTACAGACCCAGGACTACGCCCGCGCCGTCATCGCCGCCACCAGGCCATCGCTGGAGCCCACCGAGGTGGAACGGCGAGTCAGGGCGCGGGCCGCCCGGCAGAACGCCCTCTCCACCCGGGACGACCCACCGGAAATCCATGTCGTCATCGATGAGGCGGCGCTGCTGCGCCAGGTCGGCGGCCCGGCCGCCATGGGAGCACAGCTCGCGGTCCTCGCCGACGCGGGCACACGGCCGCTGATCACTCTGCAGGTGCTGCCGCTGGCCGCTGGCGCCAACGCCGGCATGGACGGGGAGTTCGTCATCCTCTCCTTCCCCGACCCGGAAGACCCACCAGTCGCCTACGCCGAGGGGCTCATGGGTGATGTCTACCTGGAGTCCGGGGAAGAACTCGATATCTATACCCTCGCCTGGAGCCACCTGCTGGGGACTGCTCTCACCCCAGACGAGTCCGCAGCCCTGATCCGCACCATGGCCAAGGAGACACAATGACCCAGACCAGTCACGCCGCATCGCCGCCCACGCAGTGGCGCAAGTCCAGCTACAGCACAGGCGGCAACCAGTGCGTCGAAGTCGCACAGGCAGGCGCCGTCATCGCTGTGCGCGACTCCAAGGATCCCGGCGCCGGCCACCTCACGTTCAGCACATATGCCTGGGCCACGTTCCTGGACGAGGCCAAGCGCCGGAGCTACGACCTGTGACGCAGCGGCACCGGCGGGCCCCGCTGCTCAGCGGACGATGGGCAGTGACAGGTGCAGCACGTCGAACACCGGCGCATCGGCCATATCCGGCCGCGTCTCACCGACCTTGAACCAGCCCCACTTGAGGTAAGCGCGGTACGCGCGCGTGTTCTCCGGCCGCACGTACAGTTCCGCCTGAGGCTCGCTGCGGTCCCCGAGCAGCTCGTCGTGCAACGCGTGGGCTATGCCCTGTCCCGTCCACGCCTTCCGGACCATGATCTCGCAGAACGCGAAGCTGGGCCTGGCATCCCCGAACGTCGGCCTCGCCCTGGGAAAGCCCCACGCCTGCCCCACCGGCTCGTCTCCGATACTGGCGAGGACGAGGTCCAGGTCAGGGTGGGAAGCGTGACCTTCGAAACGCTCCATGAACGCGGCGGGTGACTCAAACGGGTCACCGGTCGCGATGATCGCGCCATAGGCGTCACGGTGGACCAGCGACACCGGCCCGGACAGGGCACGGGCACCCGCACCGTCATGGTGCTCGAAGCGCACACCCTCAACCACGCCCGCTCCTCAACGGAACCCCGGTCATGCTGTAAGAACCCGCTGCAGGGCGTCGTAACGCACGCAGAACTCCTCGGCACTGCCTTTCCCCACTGCATCGCGGACCGGGCGCAGCTCGTTGAGCGCACGAATGCAGGTCACTCCGCCCTCCAACGCCGACAGTGCCTCAGTTGCCTCTCCGACAGCGCCGGTCACGTCACCCTCGCTGATGAGCGCGTTAGCGAGGTGGGCCCGGGCGCACAGGCGGTTGCGGACCGCCAAGTCGGGCGGCTCCAAGGTAGCGCGGTGCAACGCGGCGGATGTCTCAGCCTCACCCAGGTTCAGGTACCCCATGCCTTCCTGGCCTTTGACCTCGTATTCGTCCACGAACTTCGCCCATTCCGGGTCGTCGCCGCTGACGCCTCGGTCGAGTTCCCGCCGCGCATCCGCCACCGCCCGCTGGAACCCAGCCCTGTCCCCCAGCAAGGACACCGCTGACGCGCGCCGCAGCGCGACCAGCGCCCGGACCCGTGGCAGGGACACCGAGCGCGCCTCTTCCGCAGCACGTTCGGCAAGTGCTGCCGCTTCACGGGCGGGGCCCCGGCTCTGCCCCGTGCGCGCCCGGAACGCCGACAGCATCGACAGTTTCTCCAGGACATGCACGCTCAGCAACGGATCCCCGGCACCATCGGTGAGCAGGCGCGCCTCCCCATACAACCGCCGTGCCAGCGGCAGGTTCCCGCCATCGAAGGCCAGCCACCCGGCGCAGACCGCCAGCGACCCCGTCACGCGAAGCAGGTCACGGCCGACCGCTTCGGAGTAGTCAGACTCATCGAGCATGCGCTGGGAATGCCGCCAGTGCCTCACCGCCTGGCTCAACAGGACGCCCCCGCCCACGGCCTGGTCCCGGCTGTAGAGACTGTCGGCGCATGCCCGCAGGTAACGGATGTTCGCGGCGGTCACGCGTGCCGGCACCGTGACCTCCGGCAGCATGAGACCCGCCACCGCACCCGCTGCGAGGCCGCCGAAACTGCGCCGGTCCACGTCCTCCTCTGCTCCGCCGCTGAGGTCGCCAAGCCCGTCGTCTCCGAGGCTGGCATCAGGGTCACCCGCCAGCACAGGTGCTAATGCCGCCCGGGGCATT
>DASYYE010000247.1:0-17687 GCA_035946955.1 Streptosporangiaceae bacterium
CCCCCCCCCCCCCCCCAGGATGGTTCAGCTTGAGGTAGGTGGTCTTCCAATGGAGTTCCTGCCACTCGGCGATCTCGGTCGACGCCGTTCCAGCAGTGGGCTCCGTTGCCGCCCAGGCCAACTTGACAGACCAACCGAGCGCCTAACTGTACGGCTTTGCCGTTAGCCGCCGGAGCAGCCGATGACAGTCCCGGCGGAGGAAGCGGTGGCGATGGGCGTGCTAAGGGTTCCGGCGCAGCCGACGGTGTTCGTACTACTGGTGCCTGACACCTCGCCGAGTTCTTCCACCATGATGTCCGCGCTGTCAGCCGCAGGAGTCTCTTCCTTCATCGTTTCTCTCTCTTCTAGGTCATCCGGGGAAATGTTATTGACAAGTAGTAAAGCCCTCCACTCAGCCCATGTCAGTTGACGATCTCGTCACACGGAACAGTTCAACCGGAGACCTGGCCGCCCCGTCAGGCCCAAATAGGGTGCGCAGGTAGCGGCAGAACTCCAGGAACCGGGTCCGGTTCTTGCGTGGCTTGACGTGTCCGTAGAGCCTGTCTTCGGCCAGCTCATAGGCGGCGAACAGGTGCCGCTGAGGTGCGGTTGTAGGTGGCGTGGAGCCGCCGTGGTTCCCGGCCTGGGTCTTTGCCCTTGCCGCTGGCGGTTAGCGGAGCATCTACCTGAGGCCATGCCGCAGGAACAGCACCTGCCAGTGTCCTGTGTCATGGTCAGCCCGCAGCCGGCCCTGCGGCAGCGACCCGCTCCGCCGTTGGCCAGGCCGCACACGGCGCACCAGTCGGACGGCTACCGCAATCTCGTGCCCAGCAGGAACCCGCCACAGCGGCCAGGCCAGCCTGCTTGCAGCGGACCTCCTGGGCGCGTGCTCGTGAGTGACTGTGAAACCTCGCCACAGGCCGACCGATCGGGCACGCAACGGGCACGCGGCTACGCATTACGAAGATGATTACGCTTCTCACCTATGCGGCCCGGGCAGCGCTGCTCGAAGGCGGGCTCTTGTGCCAGCAAGGCCGCTAACGCGAAGCAGCCCGGCCACTGGCGCGGGGCTGGCCACTCGCCTCCCGCCAGCATCGGCAGGACGCGCTTGGTGCCGCGGCCCCAGCACTAAAAGCGGCCTATCGCGCGGACCCGGACGACTTCGCGACCATCTGGCTCGCCGAGACCGGCACCGCTCCACCCCGCTGGCTGGAGGACTGAGTTAGATGCTACGGACACCAGCGGCACGCTGCCCCAGGTCATGGACCGTAGTCATAGCGTCGCTCTGCGTCAGCAGATGAGCGGCCGGAACCTCACGGGACATCAGGGCGCCCAGTAACAAAAGTGACAATCCCGGGCGTGCTGACCAGGGTCGGCGCATGGCCATCGGTTGGACAGCGCAACTCCAGCCCGTCCGCCGTGGCATGCGTGCGTGGTTTTCTATAAAAGATTCTCGAAAACCACGCACTCATCCGCCAGTGCCCACCGGACCACCGGCCCTGTTTGTCCCTTATATGCGGTATGTGGTGCACTGAGCCTGGGAGGTGTGGCGCCCCGGGCGGGGATCCCCGCCATGCCGGGGCCGATGAATGTGG
Source organism: Streptosporangiaceae bacterium (assembly GCA_035946955.1). GTDB lineage: Bacteria > Actinomycetota > Actinomycetes > Streptosporangiales > Streptosporangiaceae > DASYYE01. Next base: position 1,575 of record DASYYE010000247.1, read on the forward strand.
GGACATGGATAAAGGGCTGTCCCCGACCTGACAACCGGTCGCGCGGGCCAGGCCCCGGGGCCGGGCTGACCAGACAGCGGTAAGCGCCATGGGACGGCCGTCGGCCGCGGGGCCGACAGCCGTGTGGGGCGGGTGGCGGGGCGTGGCCTGGTGGGCCAGCGCGGCAGGGGCCGTTCCCCACGGGTTGGGCGTGGGCACGAACCGTACGCCTTCGGGCTGAGGCTGGTGGCTGGAGCGCTGGTTGCGCCTCCTCGCTGCCTGGCGGGGTGGCCGCTCGCTGTGTGGTCTAGAGCTGCGCTGTCCACTCGATCACCAATGTGCGGGCCGTGGGCTGGCCCGGTTCAGACTTCCTCTGGTCCCCTATAGGGGTGAAAATCTGAACTGCTGACGAGCCGATCATGTGCCCGTACGGGACTCGGGGCTGGGGAGCCCCTCAGTCGAGGGCTTGCGGAGGCGGGTGGCGGCGTCCAGGGGGTCTACGGGGTCGAAGAAGACGCCGGCGCCTAGCTCGGCAGATGCCAGGTGGCGGCGTACGCCGGGGGCGCGCACGGCTGGCGCTACGTGCAGGTGCAGGTGAGCGGTGAGCCAGTCTCCGGGTGCGGATGGCCGCTGGTGGAACCACATCATGTACGGGGCGTCTGGGCCGAAGAGGCGCTGCATGCGCGTAAGGGTCTCCACGAGCATCACGGCTAGGCCAGCTCGCAGTGTCTCGCCGGCCGCGGGCAGGTCGGGCACGTGGCTGTGAGGGGCGAGGACGAGTTCGTACGGCCAGGAAGGGGCCCACGGGACGGCGGCGCGCCAGGCGTGGTGCTCCGCGACGACGAGTTCCCCGCTTGGCTCGCGGCACAGTTCGCAGGTACCGGTGCCGAGCTCGGCGGCTGCGATCGGCGGGACCACCCCGAAGGCCATGACCTGGCTGTGCGGGTGGTCGATGGTGGCACCGATCTGGCGTCCCCGGTTCTCGAACACGAACACGTAACCGACGTCGTCGCGGGCGGAGAGCACCGCCGTGCGCGCTGACCACAACTCGACCACCCGGGCGCTCTGCTCCTCCCCCAGGGCCGGGAATGTCGCGTGGTGGTCGGGGCTGTGGAGGATGACCTCGTGACGGCCCTCAGGCAGGGCGGGCCAGCGGTTGGGAATCCACCTGACGTGATAGGGGTCCGGTGCCTCGAGCCCGCCCGGGCAGAACGGGCAGTGCCCCTCAGGCAGGTTGGGCCGCTGCTGACGCCACGGGGTGAGCACCGCATAGGCGCCGGTCAACGGGTCGATACGCAGGTCAGGCTCGCTCATGGACCCTTGCTGTGAAGTGAGGTGGCGGGTCAGCGTGGGCCGGGCGGGCTGATCACGCCACGGACCTCACCGAGGCTCACGGTCGTGCCATGCGGACCCGGGGCCCTGCCAATGATAACCACCTCGTCCCCGTCGTGCAGGAACGTGCGGGTGGTCCCGTCCGGCAGCACCAGCGGCTCCGCCCCGCCCATGGACAGCTCGAGCAGGCAGCCGCGCTCGTCATGGCCGGGGCCACTGACCGTGCCCGAGGCGAACAGGTCACCGGTGCGCAGCGCGGTGCCGTTGACGGTCAGGTGGGCGAGTTGCTGCGGCCCGGTCCAGTACATCGCCGCGAAAGGCGGCCGGGAGACCACCGTCCCGTTGAGCCGCACCTCGAGCCGGATGTCCAGGCCCCCCGGCCGGGCACCGGAGTCGTCGAGGTAGCCGGCTGGCCGGGGGTCGCGGGGTGGGGGCGCGGTCCAGGCGGCATCCAGCGCGGCCAGCGGCACCACCCAGGCACCCACCGAGGTCGCGAACGACTTACCGAGGAACGGGCCGAGCGGGACGTACTCGAATGCCTGGATGTCCCGCGCGGACCAGTCATTGACCAGGCACACGCCGAACACGTGGTCAGCGAATGCCGACAGCGGCACAGGGGCACCCGCCGGGGGCGGCACGCCCACCACAAAACCTACTTCCGCTTCCAGGTCGAGGCGGCCGGTCGGCCCCGTTACCACCTGGCCTGCTGGTCCCCGGTGCTGACCACCCGGCCGCGCAATGGGCGTGCCGGACACCACCACCGTGCCCGCCCGGCCGTGGTACCCGATGGGCAGGTGCTTCCAGGCTGGCGGCAACGGCTCCTGACCTGGCCGCAGCAGCCTGCCGACGGTCGCCGCGTGGTGCTCGGAGGCGTAGAAGTCCACATAGTCGGCCACGGTGAACGGCAGGTGCATCCGGGCGGCGTCCGCCGAGACCAGGAACGGCTCGACCCTGGCCCGGTGCTCCGCAACCAGCAGCCACCACCGCAGCGTGTCCCGGACCTCCGCCCAGGTGGCCGGCCCAGCAGCCAGCAGCTTGTCGAGGTTGCCCGCTTCGAACAGGGTGGCGTGGCGAGGCAGCAGGCTCGCGGCCGCAGCGGTGAGGTCCAGGATGGCCTCACCGGCCGCGACCCCGACACGCAGTCCGGCTGTCCCCTCGCTGGAGAACGACCCATAGGCCAGGGCCTGCAGAGACGGCCCGGTCGTCACAGGTTGCCGCGCCGGGCCTGCTCGCGTTCGATCGCCTCGAACAGGGCCTTGAAGTTCCCCTTGCCAAAGCCCAGCGACCCGTGCCGCTCGATCAGTTCGAAGAACACGGTCGGGCGGTCCTGGACGGGCTTGCTGAAGACCTGCAGCAGGTAGCCGTCCTCGTCACGGTCGGCGAGGATCTTCAGGTCACGCAGCACGTCCAGGGGCACCCGGGTGTCACCGACCCACTCCCCCAGCGCGTCGTAGTAGGTGTCCGGGGTGTCCAGGAACTCCACGCCCATCTCCCGCATGGCCCGGACGCTGCTGACGATGTCACCCGTGGCGAGCGCGATGTGCTGGACGCCCGCACCGCCGAAGAACTCCAGGTACTCATCGATCTGGGACTTGCGCTTGCCCACGGCGGGCTCATTGAGCGGGAACTTCACCCGGTGGTTGCCGTTGGCCACGACCTTCGACATGAGCGCGGAGTACTCGGTGGCGATGTCGTCGCCGACGAACTCCTTCATGTTCGTAAAGCCCATCACCCGGTGGTAGAAGTCGACCCACTCGTCCATCCGGCCCAGCTCGACATTGCCGACGCAGTGGTCGATCGCCTGGAAGTAGCGCTTCGGGTGGTGCGCTGGCTTGGCGTGGAACACCGGCCCGGCCGGCACGAAGCCGGGCAGGAACGGCCCGTGGTAGTAGGCCCGGTCGATCAGGGTGTGCCTGGTCTGGCCGTAGGCCGCCACCGCCGCGACGCGCACGGTGCCGTCGGCGTCGCTGACGTTGTGCGGCTCGGCCAGCACCGTGGCACCAACCTCGTGGGCGTGGTGCACCGCCCGGTCCACGTCAGGCACGGTCAAGGCGAGGTCCACCACGCCGTCGCCATGGGAGGCCACCGAAGCGCCCACCGCGGTGCCGCAGCGGACCTCCCCGGTGAACACGAACCGCGCTGAGCCCGAGACCAAGACGTACTCTGCCGCCTCGGGGCTGCCGGTCTCCGGGCCACGGTAGGCGACACAGGTCATCCCGAACGCACTCGAGTAGTAGTGCGCGGCCTGCCTGGCATTGCCCACATAGAAACGGACGTGGTCCATGCCCGCCACAGGGAACGGGTCATGGCTCATGTCATGGTCCACCGCGCCGACGAGACGCTCGGCCTGGGTCATGGCGGTCATGGTCGCCTCCAGAAGAGTGATACCCGATCTGCGAAGCAGCCCAGCAGAAGCAGGAACGTACAGGCAACTTTCACGCAACGACCTATACGATTTGTAAAGATCATCGTAATCTGCCAGCTGCTGAGGTGCGCACAATGACCGTTGGCCTAGATGCCCTGGATGTGCGGTTGCTGAGGGCTGTGACTGAGCACCCCCGGAGCGGGTTCCTGGAGCTGTCCCGGCTCACCGGGGTGTCCCGCGTCACCGTACAGGCACGCCTGGAACGGATGGAACGCGGTGGTGTAGTGACCGGGTACGGACCCGGGGTCGACCTGACAGCGGCCGGCTACCCGGTCCGGGCAGTGGCCACGCTGGAGATCAGCCAGGGTGCCCTGGAAGAGGTCGGGGCTGGGCTGGCCGGCATCCCACAGGTGCTGGAGGCCTACGCCACCACCGGCACCGGAGACGTCCATTGCCAACTCGCGGCAGAGTCACACCTGGACCTGCAGGATGCGCTGCTGCGCATCGACCGCATCCCCGCCGTCACCCGCTCCAACTCGGTGGTGGTGCTCAGCCAGGTCGTCCCCCCGCGCTTCCTCCCCCTCCTGGAGTCCACCCCCCGCCCCGAACCCACCCGCACCCGCCACTGACCAGTGACATTGCGGCTGCCCACCGTACAATCCGCCTATGGCCTATGACGACGCCCTGGCCGAGCGGCTACGTGACCGGCTCGGGGACTCCGCCGGGGTCACCGAGAAGAAGATGTTCGGCGGGCTGGCTTTCCTGACCCACGGCAACATGACCGTGGGGGTACACGGCGACGACCTCATCGCGCGGGTCGACCCCACTGCCATGGACGAGGCACTGGCCCAGCCCGGGGCACGCCCTTTCGACATGACGGGCCGCCCGATGAAGGGCTGGGTCGTGGTCGCAGGGGAAGAGCTTGACGACGGCACACTCGACGCGTGGCTAGGCCGGGCCCGCGGCTACGTCGCCACACTGCCGCCGAAATAGCGACGCCCGGCGCCTGCGGGCGGGCAGGCGCCGGGCGTTCGGTCTTACCCAGCGGCCCGCGCGGCATTGGCCAGCACCGCGTCGCGCACGTAGCGGGCCAGGCCGGGGGCCACGTCATCGTAGTTCTTGGTGAAACGCGGGTCCGAGACATACATCTCCGCCAGGCCCTGGTGCATCTCGTGCCCACACTCGTAGAACCACTGGCTGATGTGGAGCCGGTGCCGCTCGGCAAGCTCCATGGCCCGGGGGTCACCGGCGGGCACGCCAGCGTTCATGGCCTCGGCGAACTCCTCGGTGATCGCCTTGGCCTCGGCCGATATGGCCAGCCAGTCCTGCTTGGTGTAGGTGGCGACCCGGCGCTGCGACTCCTGATACGCCGGCGTGTCACCCCACCGCTGCTCGGCTTCGTCTGCCCACTGCGGGTTGTACCCGGAGCCGAACACCTCGAGTTGCTCCTCGGGCGTGAGTGCGATCCCCATCCGTCGTGCCTCCATCTCTTTTTCGACCGCGGCCAGCATCTGCTCGCAGCGGCTGATCTGCTCGCGCAGCAACCGGTGCTGCCTGCGCAGGTGGGCGCCTGCGTCCTCGCAGGGGTTCCGCGAGAACCTGGGCGACGTCCTCCAGCGGGAACCCGAGTGCGCGGTAGAACAGCACCTGCTGCAGGCGCTTGAGGTCCGTCGCGCCGTAGAGCCGGTAGCCCGCGCCAGTGCGCATCCCCGGGACCACCAGGCCGATCCGGTCATAGTGGTGCAGTGTCCGCACCGAGACCCCGGCCAGCTTGGCTGCGGCCCCGACCGTGTACCCGCTGTCGTCCATGCCTGCAAGCCTGCAGCCTGACGCCACGTCAGGGTCAAGCTGGTTTGGGTGAGGAAGCGTGCGGCTTACGGCAGGCCGCTCAGCCGACGGCCGCCAGCAGTGCGGCACCGGTGGCGAGCACCCCGGCCACGGTCAGCCAGATGGACGCAGACAGCGTGGCCGTGGCGGCGAACGCGGTGGCCACCGCTGCCGCCCCGCCGGCCAGCAGCGGCAGCAGCACGGCACGCGGCCAGTCCCTGGCATTGCCAGGCATCGCCGACTCGGCCCGGTCGAGCATGAGCAGGTAGGCAAGGACCAGCAAGGCAACGACCACCACGAGCGGCATCGGCGCTCTGCGAGACAGCACCCCGGCACCGCCGGTCACCAGCGCCGCCACGGCCGCGCCGGTCCCGGCCACCGGCCACCGGCCGGCCGCGGCAACAGCCACGGCCACCCCGCCCGCCACGGGCACCGGCCAGATGCGGGTGTCCGCCACTGCCGCGGCACCGAGCATGGCCGCGCCGACCGCCGCGGCGAGCAGCGACTGACGGCTTGGCAGCCAGGCCCGCCAGCGGAGCCACGGGCGCCAGCGCATCACCGCACACCGCCCCGGACCCGGTGGCGGGCATAGGGCGCCAGGGCCAGGTCGAGGGCTGCGTCCCCGGCCGGGGCACCCACCGCGCCGGGCACCCCTGGCCAGCCGACGACCGGGATGCCGATCGATTCGAGGTGGTAGTGGAGTGCCTCCCGCTCCAGCCGCCACACCCGCAGTGCCAGGTCGCTCTCGGCGGATCCCTTCACCGGTACGGGCTCGGTCGCGAGCACGTCGGCGATGATCACCGGATAGCCGCGTTCCCGCAGGTCGGTCACTACCGTGAGGGCACGCTGGTCCAGCAGCGGGGAGAGCACGACCACCAGTGCCCCCGGCGGCAGGGCCGCACGCGGGATGAGACTGAAGTCGGGCGACACGTAGCTGTGCAGGTTGCGCACCTCCACCACGGACTCCACGATGCGGAAGAACTGCCGCTGTCCTGTGCCAGGGCCGATCCAGCGCAGCGGCCCATACACCGTGATCAGCCCGACCCGGTCACCGGCCCGCGTGTAGGCGCGGACGAGCCCGGCCGCACCGCGCACGGAGCGGTCCAGTGATGTCTCTCCCGCCGGGCCGATGTCGCTCAGCGCGTCGATGACCACCACGACCTCGGCCGCGCGTTCGGCGGCGACCTGGTTCACGTGCAGGTCACCGCGACGGGAGGACACCGCCCAGTTGACGCGCCGCAACTGGTCACCGGCGGCGAACGGCCGGACCCCCGCGAACTCGACCCCGTCGCCTGCATGGCGGTCGACATGGTCGCCGATGCGGGTGCGCAGCTCGGCGGGCAGGGCAAGCTGCCGCAGCGCGGGAGGGCGGGGGAACACCGTGACCGAGCCGAGGCCGACCGACACGGTCCCGGCCCACAGACCGCCGTAGCTGCGCACGGTGGCCAGCACGTGGGCGGTGTCCCACCGGCCCCAGCGCAGCGCCGTCACCTGCCAGGTCAGCTCGATGCCGCCGTCGTCCAGGCGGTGCACGTCAGGGTCGGGGCTGGCCGTCAGCGCGGGCGGCAGCACCAGCCGCGCGCCCGCCGGGCGCGCCCGCTCTCTCGGCTCCACCCGGACGGTCACGGTGATCTCTTCCGCCTCGAAGCAGCGGTCGCTGGAGACGCTGACGCTGACCCGGCCGGCCTGGCGGGGGCGGCGGCCCGCGATGGCCAGGGCTGCCAGGGCGGGCGCCGCGAGTACCAGCAGGCCCGCATGCGCCAGCACCAGGCCGGCGAGCAACGGCAGCATGCCCGCGGTGACCAGCCGCCGGAAGTGGGATGTCGGCGCCCAGGTCAGGTCCACGTCGGCCGCTGTGCCTGCCTCGGCCACGACGGTCGTGGCTGCCTGGGCTGGTGCGGCAGGGGCCTGCACTGCCGTCACGGCTGCGGCTCCAGGAGCTCCGGCGGCTTGGTCGGCGGGGTAGCCACTGAGCCCAGCAGGTCGGCGACGATGTCGTCACCGGTGATGCGGCGGACCCACAGTTCGGGCCGCAGCACCAGCCGGTGGGCGAGCGCGGGGACCGCGACGGCCTTGACGTCCTCGGGCGTCACGTAGTCGCGGCCGGCCAGCAGGGCCTGGCCTCGCGCCAGGCCCGTCACCGCGATGCCGCCGCGGGGGCTGGCGCCGACGCTGACCTGGGGGTGCTGCCGGGTCGCGTGCAGCAGGCGCACCACGTAGGCCAGCACGTCATCAGCCATATGGACCTGGTTCAGGCTCTCCCGCAGGTCCATCAGCCCCTGGGCGTCGACCACCTCCCGCAGTGTGGGCGTCTGGCCAGCGCGTTCCAGCCGCTGACGCAGCATCAGTGCCTCGTCGTCCGCGGCGAGGTAGCCGAGCTTGGTGCGCAGCAGGAACCTGTCGAGCTGTGCCTCGGGCAGCGGGTAGGTGCCCTCGTACTCGATCGGGTTGTCGGTGGCCAGCACGATGAACGGGCTGGCCAGCCGCCGTGACTGCCCATCGACGCTGACCTGCTGCTCGGCCATGGCCTCCAGCAGGGCCGCCTGCGTCTTCGGCGGGGTGCGGTTGATCTCGTCGGCGAGCAGCAGGTTGGTGAAGATCGGCCCGGGACGGAAGACCATCTCACCGCTGCGCTGGTCGTACATGACCGCGCCGGTCACGTCCGCCGGGAGCAGGTCGGGGGTGAACTGGATGCGGGTGAACCGCAGCCCGAGCGCCTGCGCGAACGAGCGCGCCATCATGGTCTTGCCCAGCCCTGGCAGGTCTTCGAGCAGCACATGACCACCGGCCAGGATGCCGAGCAGGACGAGCCGCAGCACCTCCCGTTTCCCGACGATCACGCGTTCGACCTCGTCCAGGATGCCGGCGCAGCGGGTGACCGCCTCGCTGATACTGGTCGCGGCCCCTCTGGTGGTGGTCACCGGCCTGCCTCCCATACCGTCGTGTGGATCTTGCGGAGTCACAGCCCCTCCAGGCGGCCGACGATGCGCCGGATGGTGTCCTGGCTGACAGCGGGCTCGCGCGAACCGATGGACGCCTCCCGTGCGGGGTCGAGCAGTGCCCACAGGTCGGGCCCGAGCGCCTCGCGTGCCGCGCTGGTGTCGTGGCTGATGTCCACGCGGCGCCTGTGCGCGAGCAGGGCCGCCAGCAACCGCCGTATCCGGGGCCCTGTCACCTGGTCGAAGTGCCACCGCGACAGCGTGGCCAGGTGCAGGGCGTTCTGGATGTCGCCGAAGCTGGTGAACTCATCGGCCGCACGAATCAGCTGGGTGCCGCCGACAGGCTTCGAGGGCGGTGACGGGATCCGCAGCCACACGGCCAGCAGTGCCACCGCGGCGGCCAGTACCGCGACCACGACGGCCCCGACCTGCCCGGCAGCCGCATAGCCCCCGGCACCGACTACCACCACGGCGGCCGCAAGCACGGCCGCGGTCTTCCGGCTCACCAGTGCCCTACCCTCCGTCTGCCAGTTCGCGGCTGATGTCGTCCAAGGCGGCATTGGCATCGTCGCGTTCGGCCTCCCCGAGCGTATGGGGGCTGAAGCGCGCCTCACGGAACAGCGCGGTGAGCCGCTCGGCAGCCGGCCGCCGCACGACTCCTTCACCTGCGGCACGGTTCAGCAGGTCTTCGGGGGTGTCCGCGGCCTCACGCGGTGAGCCCGCAGTGGCCAGCGAATCCTCCATGGCGGCGTAGCACGCGATGATCGCTTCCCGGGGACTGCGGGGGCTGCGCAACGCCAGCGTCCCGGCGCTCACCGCGGTGGACAGCAGCGGAGGCTCGGGCGCGGCGGCCTCAGGCGGCCTGCGCCGCCACCGGTGCCGCCATAGCCACAGGATGGCCAGCACGACCAGCACTCCCAGTGCCGTCAGCAGGACAGCGGAGGTCTCGCCCGGGTGCGAAGGATAGGTGGGCAGCGGGCGCGGCGAGCCCACGCCCAGGGTTGGGCTACGCGGCCTGCGGCGCTTGGAGTCGAGCAGGAGTATGACCACGATCGCGGCAGGCAGCAGGACCAGCGTCACCGCGCCGAGCGCCATCAGCAGCCGCACCCACCAGCGCACCGGCGCGGCGGGGGTGCGCGCCCCGCCTGTGCCTGCCGGCCCTGCCTGGGTGACCAGCCGGTACAGCACCACGAACAGCGTCCCCAGCACGAGCACTGCCAGGACAACCAGGGCCACGGCGAACACGAACATCACAGGCTTGGAGGGGTCGAGCAGGCCCGTGCTGGACAGGTGGGTCACCGCACGTGCCCGCTCCCCCAGTGCCGCGACCACCAGCAGCACCAGGACAGCTGCGAGCCGCCAGCCAGCGGCGCGCGCCCAAGGGCGCACAGGCGCGGCCGGGCCCGGCCGCTGTCCTGCCATGTGTCCCTCCGGTCTGGTACCGCCTGGTCTGTGCTGGTCCAAAGATTGGCTACAGAGACGGCATTCCGTCGTGGTTCAGCGAGTACAAGGTAGCTACTGTCCCACGGCCAACGATCGCTCGTTGGCGGTCCCGGTCTTGCCCGCGTATGCGGTGCCGGGTTTCTGCCTCATCGCGGCGTGCCCGGCAAGGCCGGGTCTTAGCGCCGCTCCGCAGACGTTTAGCCTCTCCGTCCCACTGGCGGCGAGGTCGAGCAGGTTCCGTGCAGCGTTGAGATCCCGGTCCAAGACCAGGCCGCAGGCGCCACAGGTATAGGTGCGCTCGGACAAGGCCAGCTTGGTTTTCACATGGCCGCAGCCCGAGCAGGTCTTTGAGGAGGGAAACCAGCGGTCGGCGATGATAAGCGTCCCGCCGTTCCAACTGGTCTTGTAGGCGAGCATCCGTCGGGCGGCCCCGAAACCCTGGTCGGTGATCGCCCGGGCCAAGCGGCCACTGCGGGTCATCCCCGCCACGTTGAGGTCTTCGGCGGCGATGATCTCGTATCGGGTGGCCAGGGCGGTGGTGGCCTTGTGCAGCGCGTCCTGGCGAATGTTAGCCAGGCGGGCATGCAGCCGGCCAAGTCGTGCGGCGGAGCGGCGGCGGTTCGCCGACCCGGGCTGCTTGCGGGAGTGCGCGCGGCAGATCCGGCGCAGCTTACGCAGCGCAGCGCCGAGCGGCTTCGGGCCGGGCACACTAATGACTTTCCCGCTGTCATCCACCCCGGTGAGCAGGGTCTTGACCCCGAGGTCGATGCCGATCGCCGAACCAGGCCGGGCATGGCGATGCGGGACTGCCCGCTCGGTTTCGACGGTGAAGGACACGTGCCATCGCTGGGCGGTGCGCGTCACGGTTGCGGACAGGATGCGAGCAGTCCCGGCCTCTAGACGGTGGGCCAGTTTGCGCGTGGACTCGTGGGTGGCGATGGTGCCCAGCCTTGGCAAGGTCACCGTCCGGCCCGAACAGCGCAAGACCCCGTAAAGCCGGAACGAGTCCCGGCACCTGCCACGCTTCTTGAACTTCGGGAACCCGAGCCGGGTGCCCTTCCGCTCACCCTTCTTCGACTTGATGAAGTCACGCAGCGCGCGGTCGAGGTCGCGGAAAGCTCCCTGGTAGACACACTTGGAGTTGTCGGCCCACCAGGTCAGCGCCAAGTCGGTCTTCTTATGCGCGTTCCACAGTTTGGAAAGATCGATGGCGCTGTACCACTTGCCCTCGGCCTCGTAGCGCTCGACGCACTCGGCCAAACCCCAATTCCACGCAAACCGGGCCGCACCCGCATGCGAACGGAGTGCCCGTTCTTGCTTGGGTGAGGGATCCAGGGCGTATCGGTAGGCCTGCACCATCTTCACGGCACGGCCCCTGCCCTGGTGGGACGTGCGAGACTCCGCGCTTGGTGGGTCCGGCGGACCTGCCGAGCAGGATCCTGCCTGCCGGGGACGGCCGACCGACCGCTGGGCGCCTTCAGCAAGGCCACCTGGAGCCTTTCGGCCCACTTTGAGAGGTCATCCAGTGCGCATTGCAGGTCGTCTGCGAGCTTGTCCGCGTTGACGTCGCCGGTAACCGACGCCGGGTCAACGTCTTCCAGGCCGTCTGCGAGTTCCTCCAGCATCCGGATGGTCTGGAACACCTCCATGATCGCCCCTCCCATGGTGGCTGGTTCCTTCCTCTCACGCTTGGTTGTGTACATGCCGATAGGCCTGTCGGAGTCAGAAGTGTCTGTGGTGGTGCAGACATGGTCTGCTGCTGAGTAATGCGGCCTCATCCGGCAATGCGGTGTGCCGCGTCCACGCGGGCGCTGGTGATGGGCGGGATGATGCCGCAGAGATTGGTTACGGCCTCACACAGCGCCAGCATCTGCTCGGGCAGCGCGGTGATCTCCGCGTAGTTGCTGGTGTCCTCGACCACCCGCAGTGTGATTTCGGGTGCGGTCTCGCCCACGGTGTAGGACAGGCCGAGTTTGACCCAGGGTGTGAGGTCGGCGGGGAGTTCGGTCCACACGACTGTGGTGGCTGCGTCGAGGTCGTCCAGGGATGGCGACTCGTCGGCGTCGAGGCCGTTGGCGACGTCTGGGGGGTGGTACCGCTGGTAGGGCGCGACCGCAGCAAAACTGGCGTCGGTTCCAAAAACCGGGGGCGGGTGCCCCGGCCTGGGGATGCGTGCCACTGGTCGTCCTCTCCTAGGGGCAGGTGGCCTGCTGGCCGTCCCGTGGTTCCCGCGTGGTGTAGAGACCTCAGGTTTCGCTGGTCACCTCGCGCGGACGCCGGGTGGGCCGGGCATGGGGACTGCCCCCTCAATGGGCATGCCGGTAGCTGAGCGCCCTAGCGGTGCGGGCGTATCTGGGGTGATCGGTGCTACGGCGGTGGCCCCGCCTGAGGGATGGTGGGTGGCGTCGGAGGCGAGTTTCGCCTGGCGGGATCGTGCCGAACGCCGCTGGGCGGCTGCCTCGCGTTCCTCATCACCTGGCTGCGGCCTGTCACAGGCGCAGTACAGACCCGGGTCAGCACGCCAGTACTCGCCGCAGATGGGGGCAGAATCCCGGGACGCGGGCACGCAATGTGTAGGTTCCTGGCATGGCCGTGCTCCCCTTACCGTCCCAGTACGTAGATGTCATAGGCGGCTTCAACCAGGCAGACGATCTCCTCAGCAGCTCGTCGGAAAAGCGTCCACAGGCGGCCCGGCACGCGCCGCAGGGAGGTGTTGATGCCGTGTCGCTTTTGCATGGCCTTGCGTTCGTCCTCCATCAGGACCAGTACGGCTAGCAGGTCAGCCAGCCAGTCCGGCTGGACCTCTCCGGCGGCCAGCGCACGGCGACCCATCTCCGTGACAGATACTTCGGTGACTGGGATGTCCAGTAACCCGGCTGCTTTGTCGAGGGGAGCGCTAGGCGCCGCCATCCGGCCTCCGGCCTCAGCCGGGGAAGGCATAACAGCAACGAAAGAGCCGCTTAGGCACGCGGCAGCTGCCAGGAACGGCCGTCCCCTATCTGCAGAACTGGCCTGCCCAGCTAGGACACGCCTGCCTTCCCCCATCGGCAAAACTTCGCATTCCGACGCGCCCGCGCCTGTGTGACCAGGTTGACTGGCACCCGATACGGCAGGCGTCCCCGTCTCCCACACGGCGGCCCCCACCTGCGCGATGCTGCCAGTCACGGCTTCGGCTCGTCTGATTGGAGGGATGACGAAGCCGGCCCAGACGAACTTCCAATTCCGACCGTCCACGTACCAGCCGAGCCCCGAGGACAACGCCGCAGCGAGCATCAAGCCCCGACCGCGCTCACAAACAGGTGACAGGTGCGTGACCTCAGGCGGAGACGGTGGTTGCGGGTTGTGATCGCCGACTTCGACATAGATGGACTGTTCAGTGCGGCATAGCCGGACCAGCACCTCGCCACTCCCGCAGACCTGGTCTGCCTGCACCGCATTTGACGTCAACTCGGAGACCACCACCAGCACGTCCCCGCCGAGTGCGCCCAAGCCCCAGCCGACGAGCGTGTCACGGGCGAACCAGCGGGCCAGCCGAACCGACGCCGGATCCGCATCCAGAACCCGCTCCACAGAAGTGGAGAACACCTCCTCGTGCCAGGTGTCGCCCGGCACGGCGCAACGTAACGTGTTCATGGATCGGTCGTCCCTTCGGGTCTCGGTCTGGGCTCCTGGCCGGGCTGTGTCTTGGCGGACGACCCGGCCTGGGGCGTTCCTGTTCCGGCCTTCTCTGCACGGAAACTGGTCAAGTGCATAAACAAGGTGGCGGTGCGGACCACGCGCCGCCATGCGCTAGCAGGTCACTCGTCTTGTTGCTGTCGGCGTCAGTAAGCGTTCGTAGCTCTACCCAGTGTGAGTAACTTGGAATTACATGTCAAGTTACTTGTAAATACAACTAGTCCATCTTGTAGTGTCAGGTTGATGTCCATGTCAGAGCACTTCCCATACCGGCTGATCGTCGACGAGCTGCGAGCCGAGATCATCGACGGTCAGCGGCTGCCGGGGTCGCGCATGCCCTCGGAGAACGAGCTAGCGGCCCACTACCAGACCAGCAGGCCCACTGTCCGCCGGGCGCTGGCTGTACTGAAAGCTGAAGGACTGCTGTCCAGCGAGCAAGGCCGTGGGGTGTTCGTCCGCCCAACGCCGCACGTCCGGTTGCTCGTGACCGGAGCGAACTTCCGCAAACACCGAGCACTTGGCTTGCCCGGGTTCAATGCGCAGGCGCTTGAGCAAGGCCAACGGCCAGAGCAACGCATACGCTCCGTGGCCACCATCGGCGCCTCAGCCGAGGTCGCCATACGACTCAACGTTGGTGAGGACTCCCCCGTTGTGGTGCGGCGGCGTGTCTTCTTGGTGGAAGGCCAGCCCGCCGCGTTGTGCGACAGCTACTACCCAGCCGATATGGCCGCCGGAACGGCGATCGAGAGACCCGAGCGGATCCGCGGTGGTGTCTATGCCTTGATCGAGGATCCGCAAGGGCCGATCCAGCGGCAGATCACAAGATCGGTTGACGAACTCGTGGCGCGGATGCCCACCCACCAGGAAGCCGTCGACCTCCAACTGCCGTCAGGGGTGCCTGTTGTTCGCGTCCTGAGGACCGTCTTCGACTCCGACGACGTTCCCGTCGAGGTCCAGGACTCGGTCGTCGCAGCTGACCGGCACGAGTTCCGCTACGAAGAGCGGATGAGGTAGCAAACCGTGGATCACGGCGGCAGTCGCGAGCAGTTGCGCATCGGGGCATGCTTGTCACTGTCGGGGAAATTCTCCCGGTTCGGTCGGCAGGCCGCCCATGCGCTGGGGGTGTGGGCGTCATTGGATGACGCGGCCGAGATCATTATCGAAGACGACGGCAGCGATGTGCGCCAACTCCAGGCCACCCTGCCTGGTGTGGCCGCACGCAGTGACCTTTTACTGGGCCCATACTCCACACTGCTGATGCGCGCTGCCGGGGACATGGCGGCCGAGGCGGGATGGCTGGCATGGAACCACGGCGGGTCGGGTGACGACGTTGAGACGGCTCACCCCGGTCACGTGGTGTCGGTACTGACGCCGACGAGTCGCTACGCAGAGCCCTTCCTTTCACATCTCGCTGCACGCTCCGGGCTCCTACCTCAGTTGCGTATCGCGCACGGAAAGGGCAAGTTCGGCCGCCAGGTCGCCAGCGGGACAGAAACCCGTGCCCGGCAACTCGGGTTCACCGATCTGAGAGTCGGCCCAGCCGACGAGATGCTCTCCGGCGAGCTGCCCGGGAACTGGGTGCTGGTCACGGCCGCAACATTCGAGGAAGACACCCAGACGGTCACCTGTGCCCGGGCCCTTCCCCGGCCCCCGCATCTAGTGTGCTCAGTCGCCGCGGGAGTCCGGGAATTCGGCGAAGTCGTCGAGAACCCCGATGGCATCTTCGGGATTGCCCAGTGGTTCCCAGGCACTGTCCCGCCGCCGCTCCTGGGGCCGGCCGAGAGGACTTTCCTGGACGCCTACCATGCCACAACCGGACAGCGGCCCGATTATCCAGCAGTACAGGCATTCGCAGCAGCCGCGCTCGCTGCCCACTGCGCCAGGCAGGTGGGCAGCACCAGCCCCGAGAGTCTCTGGCCAGCAGCCACCGCCCTCGACACCAGCACTCTGTTTGGAGGCTTCAAGATCGACCAGAACAGCGGCGCACAAGTCCGCCACCAGACGGTACTCCTCCAGTGGGCCAACAACGAACCAGCCGCCACCAGCCCCCTTCTATCGGCCAGTTCATGAGAAGACTGCCGACCGCCAGTTATCGCGCTGTGTATTTCTCGTGATCATGCTCCAGGTACCCTCGCCCGTGCGGGAAACTCGCGTCACTTCGGGGGTAACTACAGTCAGGCTCACCGTCGATGAACTGCTCGCGGGTCACCTGAGCCGGGCTGACGTCCGCCGATCCTCGATCAGGCACCGCAGTCAGTAGGTTCTCGGACAGGTCCAGCCTGGTGAGTGCGGTCAGGTTCCCCAGCCAGTCAGGCACCGCGGTCAATTGCATCCTCGCGAGCACCAACCGCTTGCCATCGTCAGACACGCACCCGCGGAACTCCTGCGGTACTCCTAAAAGGTTCATGATCTCCCCCATCATGAAAGCGATACAGCCGATCCTAGCGTGCCTACCCAACGGGCCCGACTAAGAGCGTGTCTTACGTGGTGAGTTTGGCGAGTTTCTTGTAGCAGGTCAGTGTGGCGGCGAGGCCCAGGAAGGCGAGGAAGTGG
>DASYYE010000248.1:0-23551 GCA_035946955.1 Streptosporangiaceae bacterium
GCTGGTCGTCCAGACTGCGAGGCGGGCGCTTGGAGAGCCCGGCTCGGCCGGGTCGCTGTAGGTCGGCCAGGAACATGCGTTGATTATCCCGAGGATCGCGAGCCTGTGGGCACGGGGCGCGCCGCTAAACTCCAGACATGCCCGGCTCTGCGCGATGGTCCCGGTGGGGGTTCGTGCTCTACCCCCGCTGGGTTGCCTGGCACCTGTTCGTCGCCGGGTCGATCTGGGGCATGCTGGCCCTGGGCGACTGGCAGCTGCACCGCGCCGAGTCCGGGAACTCACTGAGCTGGGCCTACACTTTCGAGTGGCCGTTCTTCGCCATCATGGCGGTGGTCTTCTGGGTGAAGACGCTCCGCGACGAGGCGAACCCGCGCGAAGCCCCGGGGACGGAGCCGGAAGTGCCCCTCCCGGCCGGGGCGTCGGCACCGGCCAAGGTCAACGCCGGGGCCGTGCCGGCAGCGGACGGCGAGGCCAGCGACGAGGACCAGGAGCTCGCGGCCTACAACGCCTACCTGGCGCGGCTGCACCAGGAAGTCAAAGGCCACGGCCGCTGGCACGGGTTCCGCTAGAGCGTGGCTCGCAGATCAAGATGGAGGTGGGTTGAGTGCGCCTGAACGTGGCCCTGTACCGGGTGATGGCCTATGTGACCGGTGTGGTGCTCATCGTGCTGTGCGTGCTGGCCATCCTGCAGGTCGCCATCAACGACGCTGGCCTGGTCAACGTGGTCGGCACCGTCCACGGCCTGCTCTACATCGTCTACCTCCTCATCAGCTACCCCCTCGCCCGGCGGCTGCGGCTGCGCATCCCGGCTACGGTCGCGATGCTGCTGGCGGGGACCGTGCCGGTCATGACCTTCGTGGTCGAGCGCCGCATCTCCCACCGCTACATCAACCCGGCGCTGGCCAAGGAGCAGGACAGTGCCCCGGCCGGGCGGGCTCAGGCTGCCGGCCAGCAGTCACGGTAACGGTCCGTAAACGTTTGTCAGCGGGGCACCACGAGTTCGCATACTGGTCTCACAGTCAGCGCATACTCACAGTTATGACGACCGCCTTCCTCGACCGTCCTGGACCGCTCGCGTTCGCGCACCGGGGCGGGGCGGCGCATGCGCCTGAGAACTCCTGGCGTGCCTTCCAGCACGCGGTGGACCAGGGCTACGAGTACCTGGAGACGGACGTCCAGGCCACCGCCGACGGGGTGCTCATCGCCTTCCACGACCGGACCCTCACCCGGGTCACCGGCGTCCCGGGCCGGATCGCGCGGCTGAAGTACGCCGAGATCGCGGACGCCCGGATCGACGGGACAGAGCCCATCCCGCTGATGGAAGACCTGCTGTCCGCCTGGCCAACGGCCAGGTTCAACATCGACGTGAAGGACGCGGGGGCCATCGAGCCGCTCGCCGCGGTGCTCCACCGCACCAATGCCTGGGACCGGGTCTGCGTGGTCTCGTTCTCCTACACCCGGCTCCGCGCGACCAGGCGGGCCCTTGGCAGGCCGGTGTGCATGGCGGCCTCGCCCTTCGGCAACGCGGTCGTGCGCTTCGGCCCGCGCAGCCAGGGAGCGTCTGTGGGCCCGCACCGGCCCGGCGGTACCGCGCCGGCCCCGCCGGCCGACCCCGCCCGCCCGCGGGCCGCCGGTGCCGCGGCTCCCGCCCGGCGCATGGCGGCGTGGCTGGACCGGACCTGGATGCGGTGCACCCAGATCCCGGTGTCAGTGGCCACGGAACCATTCCTCGCCCGGGCGCATGCCCTGGGCCTGCCGGTCCACGTCTGGACGGTCAATGACCGCCCCACCATGGAGCGCCTGCTCGACATGGGTGTGGACGGGATCATGACCGACGAGACCCAGACACTGCGTGAAGTCCTCCAGGCGCGGGGACAGTGGCGCCCAGGGACAGTGGCACCCGCGCTGTGAGGGATAGCTCACTGTGCCCGGCGCGGTTGGAATCGGGCCATAGTGGGAATCTTGTCCGGGAACCCAGCGTTGTCAAGTGAAAGGCTGACCTGCCCAGGAGGCAACGCCACATGGCCGAACGCGCACTTCGTGGCACCCGTCTCGGAGCCACGAGCTATGAGAACGACCGCAACACCGACCTGGCCCCGCGCCAGGAGATAGGTTTCGACTGCCCTCAGGGACACCACTTTAGCGTGCCGTTCGCTGCAGAGGCCGAAGTTCCTACCACCTGGGAGTGCCGTGTCTGCGGAGCGGTCGCGCACACGTCCCAGGGTGACCTGCCGGCTCCGCGGAAGGTGAAGCCGCCGCGCAGTCACTGGGACATGCTGCGGGAACGCCGCTCCATCGCCGACCTGGAGCAGGTGCTCGCCGAACGGCTGGCCCTGATCAGGGGTGAACGCGAGGACGCCACCGTCCAGACTGCGAAGCAGTCACGCGGCCAGCGTAAGAGCGCCTAGGGCTGTTCCCTGGCCAGAACCCCTGCCGCGGGTGCGCGATAGCCGCGCGCCCACAGCCGGGGTGGCGGCTGGGGACGGTCAGGCCGGCTTCTGCGCCCGCCAGCGGCGGGTGAGGCCCCACAGGCCGACCCGCCAGAACGCCTCCGCCACGATGGCCCTGCTCATCTTGGATGAGCCGTGGACGCGCTCGACAAAGGTGATCGGGACTTCCACGACCTTCATCCCGGCCCGGACGGTCCGCCAGGCGAGGTCCACCTGGAAGCAGTACCCCTGGGACTGGACCTGGTCGAGTCCGAGGCGGCGCAGGGTAGAGGCACGGTATGCGCGGTACCCACCGGTCGCGTCCTTCAGCTTGAGGCCGAGGGCCAGCCGGACGTAGAGGTTGCCGCCACGCGACAGCACCAGCCGCGACTTGGGCCAGTTGAGCACCTCGCCGCCGGGCACGTAACGCGACCCGAGCACCAGGTCCGCGCCGGCGAGCGCGGCCAGCAGCTTGGGGAGTTCCTCCGGCCGGTGGGAGCCGTCGGCGTCCATCTCGACCGCCGCGTCATACCCCTGTTCCAGTGCCCAGCCGAAACCCGCGATGTACGCCGCACCCAGCCCCGCCTTGCCGGCCCGGTGCATCACATGCACGTGGGCGTCGTCGGCGGCCAGCTTGTCCGCGACCTCCCCGGTCCCGTCCGGGCTGTTGTCGTCTACCACGAGCAGGTCCACATCGGGCACTGACTCACGCACACGGGCGACGATGGCCTCGATGTTCGCGCGCTCGTTATAGGTGGGCACGATCACTGCCACCCGGCCGACTCCGGGGTCGCGGACTTCCATGCCACCAACTTTCTGAGTCTGGGACGGTCCTGCTCGGGCTCGGAGAGCCGGGCGCCCACGCACGGGCAGCCGTGAACGCACCTTGCAGGCTACCGCTGGCGGCCAGGTGTGCGGGTGACTCACGCGGCCTGTGCCGGTGCGCGCGAACCCTGCCGTCGCTGGGCAAACGGCACTGGTACGCGCCCTACGGCCAGCGCTAGGATTGATCCACTTTCCAGGCGGGCCTGTGTTGCAGGCGCTTTGGGCCGTCTTCTTCCACCCAGGAGGCAAGCGATGGCAGACAGTCAAGAGGAGGCGGAGGTCGCGGAGGTCTCCGAAGCCCAGATCGCGGTGCACTGGCGCGAGGAGGAGTACATCCAGCCCCCCGAGTCGTTCGTCGCGCAGGCGAACGCGAAAGACCCCGCGATCCGTGAGCGGTTCAGCCCGGAGCACTTCCCCGAATGCTTCAAGGAGTACGCCGACCTGCTGGACTGGGACGAACCGTGGCACACCACGCTGGACACGAGCAACGCCCCGTTCTGGAAGTGGTTCGTGGGGGGCAAGCTGAACGCCTCGTACAACTGCGTGGACCGGCACGCGGCCGCCAACCCGGACAAGACCGCCATCATCTTCGTCCCTGAGCTCGAGTCCGACGAGACCGTTCACATCAGCTACCGCGACCTCCTCCGGCGCGTCAACGAGTTCGCGGCCCTGCTGCGTGACTTCGCCGGGCTGCGCGCCGGCGACCGGGTCACGCTCCACATGCCGATGGTTCTCGAGTTGCCGGTGACGATGCTCGCCTGCGCCCGCCTCGGCGTAATCCACTCGGAGGTGTTCGGTGGCTTCAGCGGGCACGCCTGTGGTACGCGCATCGCGGACTCCGGCAGCCATGTGCTGATCACGATGGACGGCTACTACCGCGCTGGTGACCTGATCGACCACAAGGTCAAGGCCGACGAGGCACTGGAGGAGGCGGCCAAGGAAGGCCAGGACGTGGACAAAGTGCTCGTCTGGCGGCGCCACCCTGGCTCCTACGCATCGCAGACCCCGATGGTCGAGGGCCGGGACTTCTTCGTCGATGAACTCTTGCCAGAGCACCAGGGGACGACCGTCGCACCGGTGTCGATGCCCGCCGAGGCACCACTGTTCCTCATGTACACGTCCGGTACGACCGGCCGCCCCAAGGGCTGCCAGCACTCGACCGGCGGGTACATGTCATACGTCGCCGGCACGTCCAAGTACTACCAGGACATACACCCCGATGACGTGTACTGGTGCATGGCTGACATCGGCTGGATCACCGGGCACTCCTACATCGTGTACGGCCCACTGGCGCTCGGCACCACCACCGTGGTCTATGAGGGGGTGCCGAACTACCCCGACGGCGGGCGGCCGTGGCGGATCGCGGAGAAGCTGGGGGTGAAGATCTTCCACACCTCGCCGACCGCCATCCGCATGCTGCGCAAGGTCGGCCCCGAGGAGCCCAGGAAGTACAACCACCACTTCAAGCACATGACCACCGTGGGCGAGCCGATCGAGCCCGAGGTGTGGCGCTGGTACTACACAGAGGTCGGAAAGGGTGAGGCGGTCATCGTCGACACCTGGTGGCAGACCGAGAACGGCGGCTTCCTGGGCAGTACGCTGCCCGCTCTGGAGCCGATGAAGCCGGGGAGTTGCGGCCCTGGTGTGCTCGGGATCTACCCGGTCATCTACGACGAGGACGGCAATGAGGTGCCCAAGGGCAGCGGGAAGGCGGGCAACATCTGCATCCGCAACCCGTGGCCGGGCATCTTCCAGACGATCTGGGGCGACCCGGACCGGTTCGTGGCGACCTACTACCAGAAGTACAACAAGGACCCAGGCAGCAAGGATTGGCGGGACTGGCCCTACTTCGCCAACGACGGGGCCGTGCAGGCGGCCGACGGCTACTTCCGGATCCTCGGCCGCGTGGACGACGTGATCAACGTCGCTGGGCACCGGCTCGGCACCAAGGAGCTGGAGTCGGCCGCGCTGACCGTGCCCGAGGTCGCGGAGGCGGCTGCCGTACCCGTCATGGACGAACTGCGTGGCCGGGCCGTGGAGATGTACATCGCGCTCAAGCCGGGCTTCAGCCCGGGTGAGGAGATGGGGGACAAGGTCAGGAAGGCGATCGAGGTCGAGATCGGCAAGATCGCACGGCCGAGGAACGTGTGGATCGTGGCGGACATGCCCAAGACCCGCTCGGGCAAGATCATGCGCCGGGTCATCGCCTCGGTGTCCAACTTCACCGATGTCGGCGACGTCACCACGCTGGCCAACCCCGAGGTCGTCGAGACCATCCGCCACCACGTGCAGAGCTCAAAGGTGGCCAGCGGCGACGTGCCGCGTGAGCTGTCCGAGGCCGAGCGCGAGGAAATCGAGCGGTTCGGCAACGAGTAGCAGCGCCCCTGTGACGCCCCAGCTCCCATGATCGCGGTGGAATTTACTGCGCATAGCAGTACAAACAACCGCGATCATGGGAGTGAGGGGTGCCCTCAGGTCACAGGGGCAGGCCGGCTTCGAGCAATTCCAGGCCCTGGTCGAAGTTCTGCCCGAACTTCTCCAGCTCGCCGTCAGCGGCGAACCAGGCCGTGACCGCGACTCCCACGACCGCGCCGGCCAGTGTCTGGACCGCGACGTCCGACGGGTCACGCCCGGCCCGCTCCGCCACCGCCTGGGAGATCAGCCCGATCGTGCGGGCAAGCTCCTCCAGCATCCGGGCCCGCACGGCGGGGGTACGCATGCTCAGTTGCACGCTCTCCCGGGCGTTGGCCATCTCGTCGCTGGACAGCCCCGCGAAGGCCGTCCACATGGCTGCCCGCAGCGCGGCGATCGGGCTGAGGCCTGCTGGCTGCACCTTCAGCGCGTCGAACCAGGCCATGTCCATGTCGTCCTGGAGGACCACGTCCTCCTTGGTGGGGACGTACCGGAAGAACGTGCTCGGCGACACCTCGGCCGCGTCCGCGATCTGCTCCACCGTGGTGGCGTCATAGCCCTGCTCGCGGAAAAGCCGGAACGCGTGCTCCCGGATGGCAGCACGCGTCCTGGCCTTCTTGCGTTCGCGCAGCCCCTGGCGGGCCACGGGGGCCTGTTGGTCAGGCAACGCGTTCATCTACTGATTGTCCCCTGTCACCGCCGCTGGCTGCACCTCGCGGCCCGCCTCACGCCCGCGTCTCTTGCTGTTATCAGTTTCCCCGGCTGCCGTGGCATGCCAGGGCAGGAACACCACCGCCAGCACCACGCCTGCCAGTGCGATGCCGGTACCCACCCACAGCATCGTGTCGATGCCGTGCACGAACGAGGTGCGCACCGAGTCGAGCAACTGCGGCGAGGAGATGTTGTGCGCCACCGCCAGGCCAGCGAACACGCTCCCCCGCACCGCGCTGGCCGCTGCCGCTGGCAGGCCGGCCAGGTCCAGGCCCGAGTGGTACCCGGCGTTGAGCACACTGCCCAGTACGGCGGCTGACAGCGGCGCAAAGGCCTTCTGGACGGCCTGCATGACCGCCGAGCCGATCCCCGCGTTCGCCTTGGGCAGGTCCACCAGGGCCGCCGACGCCGCGGTGGCCAGCGCCAGGCCGAACCCCAGGCCGGTCAGGGCGGTCCAGCAGGCGATGAACACATCGTCGCTGGATACGGTCATCGTCGCCCCCAGTGCCATGCCAGTGGCCAGGAGGCCAAAACCCAGCGCCGCCGTGACCTTGGCGGTCAACCGCTGGGCCACCCGGTCGGACAGGACCGCCCCGGCCGCGAGCGCGCCGATCAGCGGCAGCAGCCGCACGCCGCTGCCCATGGCGTCCACACCGAGGATGGCCTGGAAGAACTGGGGTGCCCCGAAGAGCAGGCCGAACAGCCCGAACACACCCAGGGCCTGCAGTGCGGTCCCGGAGGTGAACCGCGCTGACCGGAAGAGCCGCATGTCCACCAGCGGCTGCCCGCCAGGGCGGTGGCCCAGCCTGAGCTCCCAGAGGGTGAACCCCACCAGGACCAGCACTCCGGCCGCCATGGCGGCGACCGCGGTGACCGAGGTCCAGCCGTACTGGCCAGCCGCGACGAACCCGTACACGAGGACTGTCAGCCCGCCGACCGAGGCCACGATCCCCAGGGGGTCCAGCCCGGGGCGCTGAGGTGCCCGGGACTCGGGCACCAGCACGCCGACCGCGATGAGCCCGACCACGACCACCGGCAGGTTCATCAGGAACACCCAGCCCCACCAGTAGCTGGAGAGCAGCCAGCCACCGAGGATGGGCCCGATCGGCAGGGCCAGGAAGTTGGCCGCCGCCCAGACAGCCACGGCGCGGGGCCGTTCCTCGTCACTGAACATCACCGCGACACCGGACAGGACCAGCGGGACCATGGCCCCGGCACTGAGCCCGAGCAGCACCCGTGCGGCAATGAACACGCCGGGGTTCGGTGAGTACGCACAGGCCACCGAGCCCAGCCCGAACAGGGTGAGGGCGATGGTCATGACCTTCTTGCGGCCGAACCGGTCACCGAGCAGCCCCCCTGGCAGCAGCGCCGCCGCCAGCGCCAGCGTGTAGGCGGACACGAACCACTGCAGGTCGGTCGCGGACGCGTGCAGCGTCCCGGCCAGAGTCGGGAGCGCGACGCTGAGCACGGTGCCGTCCAGCCCGACGGCCAGCAGCGCCAGCGACAGCCCGCCCAGGGCCCACCACCTGCGGGTACCTTCGCTCCCCCGCACCTCAGCGACAGTCATGACACTCACCACCTTCCAAGAGTTCGTTCTAAATGAAGGTTACTCTCATTTTCTACGAACACGCAACTGTGAGTACAAGTCAATCTTGCCGAAGCTGGCCGTGCCCATCAGCGGCGCTGGTGGGTGAGCCCCGCCCTCGCATGTTGCTGTTATCACGAGATCGAGGGAGTCCGCGTGGCGGATCGAGGGGGTCCGCGTGGCGGATCGAGGGGGTCCGCGTGGCGATCGTGCTGTCCGGACGACAGCCCCGGCACACGAACCCGCCGCTGCCAAACGTGGCAGGTCAGCGTAATAAATGTGCAACCTAACGGGCGCCGTCTGCTTTGCACGGGCTTGTCGCAAATGCTGTAAAGTCTTGCGCCGTCCCAGCATTTGCAGCTGGATGGCCAAATTTTTCGACGTCGCGCTGGAGGTGACCCCATGGGCTTCTTGAAGAAGATCGTCCGCAGACTCCGGGGCAAGTGACCGCCAGCACCCCGGCAACGAAGAAGCCCTCCAGCACCTGGCTGGAGGGCTTCTTCGCCGTCACCGCCTGCGGCTGCCGACCCCGGCACGCCGCGTGGCTGGATGTGTGGATGGATGTCTGGCCGACGGATGGCCGGCTGATTCCGTTATTACCGCCCGGAAGCATCTTGAAATGGCCGTGCCGGTGGTCAGTGCCCCTGTGCCGTGGTGGCCCGTGCCGTGGTGGTGGCCTGCGACGGTGGTGGCCTGCGACGGCCTGTGCCGTGAACCCGGCCGCCGCCGGGCAAGCCATCGTCCCGCTGGCGCCGAATAAGGGACGTGGGACCGAGCCAGCGATGTGCGCGGCCAGGCCAGCACTGCGCAGCGCCGCCCACACCCGAGGGACAGGAGGAATCCATGGAACCTGATGGCGCGGAGTGGCGGGCATGAACCCGGTGCGGGCAGGACGGGCCGCCGCGGTGCTGGCGGGGGCCGCGGCGGCCCTGGCATTAGTGTCCGGGGCCGGGCAGGGCAGCGCCGTAGCCGCGGCAGCAGCACGGGCTGCAACCCCGCAGACGGCGTGGGGGACGACCACCAGCGCCCCGGCGGGCGCCAGCGGGGAACTGTTCGGCGTGGCCGCGGCGTCACCGGCCGATGTGCTGGCTGCCGGCGGGTACAACCCGGGGCAGCCACCAACGGCGTTGCTGACCAAGCCGTACGCCGAGCACTGGAACGGCACCGGGTGGAGCGCCACCAGCGTGCCGCTGGGGACGGTCTACCCAGCCGGACAGGCGGCCCAGCTCAACGGCGTGGCCGACGTCGCCGCCGGTGATGGCTGGGCCGTCGGGACGGTCTCGGACCCCTCGTCTCTGGCCAGCCAGACCCTCGCCTACCACTGGGACGGGGCAGCCTGGACGCGCAGCCCCACGCCTGACCCCGCGGGTGCGGCGCTGACCAACGAACTCAGCGCGGTCGCGGCCCGGGCCGCGAATGACGTGTGGGCTGCCGGCGGCGACAACTACCCGGAAGTGTCACTGGTGGCGCACTGGAACGGCAGCGTGTGGAGACAGGTGAGGGTTCCCAATGCCGGCCCGCTGGACGCTGTCACCGTCGCCCACGGAAACGTCTGGGCCGCCGGTGGCGACCAGGTAGACCAGTTCAACGGGTCCACCTGGGCCAAACTGCCACCCCCACCCGTCGCATCCCAGGGCTACGTGACCATCACCGGCCTGGCTGACACCGCCGCTGGTCTGTGGGCGGTGGGGTCCGTCGGCTTCTCCTGCGGAGAGGGAAGCGTCTGCACCGCCTCCTATGCCGCCCTCTGGAACGGCACAGCCTGGACCGAGACCCCCGCAGCCGGCACCGGCCTGTCGGGCGTGGCCGCCGCCGGGTCGAAGGTGCTGGCCACCTCGCCGGCCGGCGTCCTGCGGCTCACCCCCACCAGCGCGACCCCACAGGTCACCCCCGCCCTCAACCCCCTGCAGCTCAACGCCATAGCCGCCGACCCAGCCGGGAACCCGTGGGCAGCCGGCTGGACCACAGCCCAGGGGAAGGTCACACCAGCGATCATCAACGCGCCCGGCATCGGCCAAGGCGGCATCACCGTAGCCACCGGTGCCTCAGCCGCCACGCTCACCTGGACAGGCCCCGCGACCGGGGCCGGCACCACCGACTCAAGCGGCCACTTCGCCGTAGGCGGGCTCCCCGATGGCAGCTACACGGTCATCGCCAGCCTCCCGGGCTGCCAGCCCGGCACGGCAACCGCCCAGGTCACCGCCGGATTCGCCACCCCAGTGAACGCCCACATCACCTGCCCGCCCTGAGGAGGCAGGCAATACTGGCAGGAAGTGCGCACGCGGGGCGGTGCGAGCACACACAGGGTGGATGAATGGAGGCCGCAGGCGGTGCGAGCATGCAAGGTGGATGGATGGTGGACATGGCACGGGCGTTTTGTCCCGCCCGAGACATGTGCACCGTCCGTCCGCCCCAGGGACTCAACCGGCCGGAGCAGAAGCCCGCAGGTCGGCAATTGCGTACCCGTCCGGGTAAGCGATCGCCGGGTTGACTTCCACGCTCAGCTCCGGGTGCCCCACTGCAAGCTGTGACATCGCGACGACCAGCCCAGCCATGGCGCCGACGTCGATGGCTGGCCGGCCCCGGCGGCCAGTGAACGTGGGCGCGAAACGCAGCGACAGCAGGGCACGCCTGGCCGCTGGCTCGTCGGTGGGAGCCAGCAGGACCGCCAGGTCAGGGTCGGTCTCTGCCCAGATGCCACCCCTGCCCACCATGACGAACGGCCCGAACGCCGGGTCGTTCCCGGTCCCGACGAGGAACTCCGTCCCGCTGCGCAGGTAGGGCATGACCAGCAGTGGGCTGCCAGGGAACCGTTCCCACAGCCGGGTTCCGGCGGCCCGGAGCTGGACGGCGTCGGCGAGGTCCAGGATGACGCCGCCGACTTCGGACTTGTGCGACACCGACGGGTCGGCGATCTTCACGCACGCCGGGTAGGACGTGGTCTCCGCGGCCTTGTCCAGCTCGTCGGGGCCGTCCACCAGCGACAGGGACGGGAGAGTCACGCCGGCCTCTCGCAGCAGGTCCGCGCACTGCTCCAGCGGCAGGGTCTCGGCGGCTCGCTCCTTGCTGTTATCAGCATGGGACACCCCTGGCGTGGCTGCCTGGCCGTGCGCGCCAGGGGCAGCGCCGTTGGGCACCGCGAGCCGGGCGGACAGTGCCCGGGCAAGCCGGTCCATGGTGGGCAGCACCGGAACCCCGCCTTGCTTCAGCCGCTGCACCGGCTCGGCCTGGCTCAGCGCGAACGCGGACTGCACGGCCACCCGGTGGCCGGCGGAAGCCAGCGCGAGCAGTTCGTCCGCGCACTCGAGCTCGTCATCGAGCAGTCTCGGGTACCCGCCGAACAGGCCGCCGATGACGACCACGTCGACCCCATCGTCGTGAGCGCCCACCCGGGCGCAGCGGGCCAGCAGCGCCGGGTCGTCCTCGACACCGCCAGCGGAGTCCAGCGTGACCGGGTTCAGGGCCGGTGTGCGCGGGGCAGCGGCAGGTATCAGCTCTGTGAGCTCGGCACGGGCCCGCGCGGACGGGACCGCCATGGTCAGGCCGGCCGCAGTCAGGGCGTCAACCGCCATGACCGAGTCGCCGCCGCCGTCTGTGAGGACCAGTGCCCGGCCGTGGTGCTCGCCCATGGCGTTGACCACGGCAAGCACGTCGGTCATGTCCTGGGTGGACTCGACCCGGACCGCGCCATGGCCCGCCAGCACCGCCTCCCACACCCTGACGTCGGAGGCGAGCGCACCGGTGTGGGTGGTGACGGCCGCAGCGGCCTGCGGGCTGCGCCCGGACTTGAGCACGACGACCGGCTTGCCCGCCCGCTGGCAGGCAGCCAGGCCGGTGACGAAGTCGGCGCCCGCGCCGCGCAGCCCTTCCACGTAGACCGCGACCGTGCGTGAGCCCGGGTCCGCCGCGAAGTAGGCCAGCAGCTCACCGAGGCCGATGTCGAGCTGGTTGCCCACGCCCACGCAGGCCGAGAAACCGGTGCCCGCCATCTTCGCCTGCTCGTACAGGGCCACCGCGACATTGCCGGACTGGGTCAGCAGCGCCACAGGCCCGTGCGGGATCTGTTCACGCGGGGTGAGGTTGACCCCGTCCCCCGCGCTGAACAAGCCGAACGTGTTGGGGCCCAGCACCCGCATCCCGGCGCCGCGGGCACAGTCGCGGATCCGCTGCTCGGCCGCGCGGTGCGCCTCGCCCAGTTCGCCGAAACCAGCCGCGGTGATGAGGACAGACCTGACCCCCGCGTCCGCGCACTCCTCGACCAGGCCGGGAACGGCCGCTGCGGGCCGCGCGAGCACCGCCAGGTCGACCGGCTGCCCGATGGCCGCGAGCGAGGGCACGGTCCTGACCCCGGGCAGGCCAAGGTCGTCAACCGCGGGATTGACACCGAACAGGGCCCCCTGGTAACCGGCGCGGCCGGTGTACTCCAGGATCCGGCGTCCCCACTTGCCCGGGTCCCGTGACGCCCCCACCACCGCGATCGAGCCCGGATGGAACATGGCGTCCAGCCCTGCGCGTGGTCCCCGCATAGGCGGCGAGGCTAGCAAGCGACCGGCGCGGGAGTCAACCAGCCAGCCAAGCGATCGATCGATCGGCAATGCTAGGCTTGACGAGCACTTGAGGAGGGAATGGGTGATGGGAAGCGCGGACCGTCTCGGGCCTGCACGGGGCACCCGTGGCTGAGCTCTCCACCGGCCAGCGCATCCACCGCGCCGCGCTGCGGCTGTTTGCGACCTACGGGTTCGCGGGCACCGGCATCCGCAAGATCGCCGAAGAGGCCGGGATCAACGTCGCCTCGCTGTACCACTACGTGGGCACCAAGGAAGACCTCCTCGAGCGGATGATGAACGAGAGCATGACCGAGCTGCTCGCACCCGCCAGGGACGTCAGCCAGGGCGGGGCCGGGCCGGCCGAGCGGGTCCGGGCGCTGGTGGACCTCCACGTGCGGCGCCATGCCAGCCACGCACAGCTGTGCCGGGTCGGTGACACCGAGCTGCGCTCACTCACCAAGGCCCGGCGGGCCCGCATCGTCGCGCTGCGCGATGAGTACCAGGCGATCTGGGAGGACGCCATCGCCACGGGCAGTGCCGCGGGCGAGTTCGCGGTGCCCGATGTCAAGACGGCCACCATGGCGGTGCTGCAGATGTGCACCGGCGTCGCCTACTGGTACTCCCCCCGTGGCCGCCTGTCGCTGGACGAGGTCAGCGACGCCTTCGTGGCGATGGCCACCGCCTTGCTGCGTGGTGGCACACCCGGTGACCTGCCGGACGGCCTGGCGCCACGGTCACGGCTGAGGACGGAGGTGACCGCATGACCGACGGGGTGGTCCCTCACGGCCCGGCCACGGCCGTGGCGGCGGTGGTCGGCTACGAGGTCACCGCGGACATCGCGGTGGTGACCCTCAACCGGCCGCACCGGCTGAACGCGGTCACCCCCGAACTCGTGGAGAGCCTGTGCTCCGCCCTGGAGGCGGCATGCGCCGACCAGGTGGGAGCGTGTGTGCTCACCGGGGCGGGACGGGCGTTCTGCGCGGGCCACGACCTGAAGCAGCCATCCGAGCCGATCAGCGAGGCCGAGGACCGCCGCCGGCTGCAGCGCGTGCAGGACGTGACGCGCCTGGTCCGCCAGGCGCCGTTCCCCGTGGTCGCGGCCGTGCACGGGTACGCGCTCGGCGCCGGCTGCGAGTTCGCCCTGTGCTGTGACCTGGTGGTGGCGAGCGGGGACGCGGTCTTCGGTTTCCCGGAGGTCAGTGTCGGCCTCGGGGTCACGGGAGGCATCTCACACCTGCTGCCCCACATGGTCGGCCCGGCCAAAGCCAAGGAACTCGTCCTGCTGGGCGAGCGGTTCGGCGCGGCCGAGGCCTTCCGGCTCAACCTCGTGAACCGGCTCACCGAGCCGGGCGCGCACCTGAGCTGCGCGATGGAGCTGGCGGCAAGACTGCGTGACCTGCCACGCCGCGCGATGGCACGGGCAAAGCTCGCCCTGGACCTCGGCACCGAGCTTGGTATCGAAGCCTCCTACGAGGTCGAGATCGCCAACGCCCTCGCCCTGCACGGCGGGGTTGACGCCCAGGCTGCCGCAGCGGCTTTCCAGGGCCGCCCGGGCTCCATGGCCAGCCACGACGACCCCCGATGAGTGATGAGTGAGGAGAGAAACCTGATGCCGCAACGCTTCCGCGTCACCTACGCGACACTTTCGGCGGACAACGAGGACCTGCACGCCGCCTATGACGAGGGGCTGCGGGTGGCCAGGTCCTGGGTCGGCGAGACCATCCCCGTCTACGTGAGCGGGTCCCCACGCACATCCGGCCCGGTCCACGACGTTTTGTCGCCCACCGACCAGGCCGTGCTGTGCCATGTGCACGAGGCCAGCAGGTCCGACGTCGATGATGCGGTGACCGCGGCCGCCGCCGCCGCGCCGGGCTGGGCGGCCACACCGTGGCAGCGCCGTGTCAGCCTGCTCCGCACGGTGGCGGAGGAGATCAGTGACCGCTCCAACGAACTGGCCGCGCTGATGAGCATGGAGGTCGGCAAGAACCGGCTGGAGTCGCTCGGCGACGTCGAAGAGGCCGCCGACCTGATCCGCTACTACTGCAAGGCGGTCGAGGACAACGACGGGTTCAACCGGCCGATGGACACCCTGTCGGCCCGGGAGAAGACCCGCAGCGTGCTGCGGCCCTACGGCGTGTGGGGGGTCATCAGCCCGTTCAACTTCCCGATGTCCCTGGCCGCCGGGCCGATGGGGGCGGCGCTGGTGGCCGGCAACACCGTGGTGCTGAAGCCGAGCCTGCAGGGGTCGTTCACCACGGCCAAGCTGTATGAGTGCTTCCGTGACGCGGGGCTGCCCGCGGACGTGTTCCACATGCTGACCGGTGGCGACGAGCCAGGCAAGGCGGTCGTGGACCACCCAGGGATCGCGGGGCTGACCTTCACCGGCTCCTATGAGGTCGGCATGTCGATCCACAGCAAGTTCTCCGGCCCCTACCCCAAGCCGCTGATCTGCGAGATGGGCGGCAAGAACCCGGCGGTCATCTCCGCCCGGGCCGACCTCGACACGGCGGCGACGGGAGTCGCGCGCTCGGCGTTCGGGCTGTCCGGGCAGAAGTGCTCGTCGTGCTCACGCGTGTACGTCCAGCGTGAGCTCTACCCCGAGTTCGTCCAGAAGCTCGCCGACCTGGCGAACAAGATGGTGGTCGGTGACCCGACAGACCGGTCGGTGTTCGTCGGCCCGGTGATCGACGAAGCCGCGGTGCAGCGTTACGAGCGCGCGGTCACGCACGCCCGGGAGGCCGGTCACGTGGACGCCGGCGGTGAGGTGCTGCGCAACCGGGAGGGGCACGGCAACGGGAACTATGTCGCACCGACCGTGGTGACCGGCCTGCCCGCCGACGACTGGCTGATGCGCACGGAACTGTTCGTGCCCTTCGTCGCGGTCTACCCGGTGGACAGCCTCGACGAGGCGCTGCGGCTGGCCAATGCCACCCCGCTCGGGCTGACGGCCGGTTTCTTCTCCACCGACCAGGCTGAGATCGAGCAGTTCCTCGCCACCATCCAGGCCGGTGTCGTGTACGTGAACCGCAGCGCCGGAGCGACCACCGGCGCCTGGCCGGGCGTGCAGCCGTTCGGCGGCTGGAAGGGCTCGGGCAGTTCCGGCAAGGCCGGCGGCGGCCTGTACTACGTCCAGCTCTACATGCGTGAGCAGTCGCAGACGGTGGTGGAGTAGCCATGGAGACCCCAATGGAGCAGACCATGCCAGCCTGGCTCGACCCGGCAAGGCCAGTACCCGACATCCGCACCGAACTGCCCGGGCCGCGCGGCGCCGAGGTCTACAAGCACGACCAGGCCATCACCAGCCCCTCACTGCCCCGCGCGTACCCGCTCATGCCGCAGCGGGCGTTCGGTGCGGTGGTCTGCGACACCGACGGCAACCTGTTCCTCGACTTCAACGCCGGGATCGCGGTGAACTCGACCGGCCACTGCCACCCGCGCGTGGTCGCGGCCGTCCAGGAACAGGCCAGCCAGCTCCTGCACTACTCGGCCAGTGACTTCTACCTGCCCATCTACTCGCAGATGTGTGAGGCGCTGGCCGCGACCGCACCCATGACCGGGCCGGTGCGGGTGTTCCTGACCAACTCCGGTGCTGAGGCGGTGGAAGGGGCGCTGAAGCTCGCGCGGTACGCGACAGGGCGCGCCAACGTCATCAGCTTCTTCGGCGGGTTCCACGGCCGCACCTATGGTGCCGTCTCGCTGACCGCGTCAAAGGCCAAGTACCACCAGGGGTTCGGCCCGCTGCTGCCAGGTGTGTACCACGCGCCGTACGCGTACAGCCACCGCGACCCGCTGACCGGGGCACGCAGCCATGACCCGGACGAGACATTCGACTACCTGGAGAATGTCCTGTTCCGCTACGAGGTGGCGCCGGCCGAGGTGGCGGCGGTCTTCGTGGAGCCCATCCAGGGCGAGGGCGGCTACATCCTCCCGCCGCCCGAGTGGCTCACCCGCCTGCGTGAGCTCTGCGACACCCACGGCATCCTGCTGGTGGCCGACGAGGTGCAGTCCGGCATGGGCCGCAGCGGGAAGATGTGGGCGATCGAGCATGCCGGAGTCCAGCCCGACGTCCTCATCAGCGCCAAGGGCATCGCCTCCGGCCTGCCGCTGGGTGCCTTCATGGCCAAGGCCGAGCTCATGGAGCGCTGGTCATACGGGGCGCACGGGTCCACCTACGGCGGCAGCCCGGTGCCCTGCGCCGCCGGGATCGCGACGCTGGAGGTCATCCAGTCGGAGGGCCTGCTGGCCAATGCGGCCGGACAGGGCGAGTTCCTGCTGGCGGGGCTGCGCGGGCTGTGGCGGCGGTTCCCCGGGCTGGTGACGGACGTGCGTGGCGTGGGCCTGATGATCGGCGTCGAGTTCCGCACTCCCCAAGAGGCCGAACAGGTGCAACGGCTGGCGTTCGACCGCGGCCTGCTGGTGCTCGAATGCGGCGAGAGCACCCTGCGGGTGTCGCCGCCGCTGGTCCTGACCCGTGCCCAGGCCGAAGCCGGCCTTCGGGTCTTCGGCGAAGCACTGGCGGCATTCAGCCACTGACCAGTCTGGCGCGTGCCGATACAGTAATTCTTCCCGTAAGGAGCTATTCTTTCACCAGGTTCTTCTCTTACCCTGCCTCGAAGGGGTGCAATCGTCCAGGGAGTGTGAGACCGGTGATGACCGTGATCGAACAGCCTTACGCGTATCGGCGCACTGAGCTCACCGAACCCGACTGGCAACGTTTCCCGGGGTGGGCGGATGTCTCCGCCGCGGACTGGGAGTCCGCCCAGTGGCAGCGGGCGCACTGCGTCAAGAACATCCGCCAGCTCCGGGAGGTGGCGGGCAGCGGGCTCTCCGAGGAGTTCTGCGCGGACCTGCTGCGTGACCAGCGGGAGCGGGCGACCATGTCCATGCTGGTGACACCCCAGATGCTGAACACCATGGCGCCCACGGTGGCCCCGGCGGACCCGGGCTTCACCGACGCGCTCTATGCCGACCCGGTCCGCCGCTACATGGTCCCGGTGTTCAGCGACCGGCGCAGCGACTGGCCCTCGCACCCCTATGCCTCGCGTGACTCCCTGCACGAGGCGGAGATGTGGGCGGTGGAGGGGCTCACCCACCGCTACCCCACCAAGGTGCTGGCCGAGCTGCTGCCGACCTGCCCGCAGTACTGCGGCCACTGCACCCGGATGGACCTCGTCGGCAACCCCACCCCGGTCATCACCAAGCACAAGTTCAGCGTGCCCAGGGAGGACCGGCTGACCTCCATGATCAGCTACCTGGAGTCCACCCCCGCGGTACGGGACGTCGTGGTGTCCGGCGGGGACGTCGCGAACCTGCCCTGGCCCCGGCTGGAGGCCTTCGTCAGCGCACTGGTCGAGCTCGGCAGCATCCGCGACATCAGGCTCGCCACCAAGGCACTGATGGGCCTGCCCCAGCACTGGCTGGGCGATGACGTCCGCTCCGGCATGGAGCGGCTGGCCACACGTGCCCGCCAGCGCGGGGTGAACATCGCGATCCACACCCACGTCAACGCCGCCCAGTCGGTGACACCGCTGGTGGCACGGGCGGCGCGGGCCATGCTCGAGACCGGTATCCGCGACGTGCGCAACCAGGGCGTGCTGCTGCGTGGCGTGAACGACACCGCGGCCAGCCTGCTCGACCTGTGCTTCGCCCTGCTCGACGAGGCCTCGGTCATGCCCTACTACTTCTACATGTGCGACATGATCCCTGGCAGCGAGCACTGGCGGCTGTCGCTGGCCGAGGCGCAGGACCTGCAGCACCAGATCATGGGCTACCTGCCGGGCTTCGCCACCCCCCGGATCGTGTGCGACGTGCCGTACGTGGGCAAGCGCTGGGTGCACCAGGTGTCGCGGTACGACCGGCGGCTGGGCATCTCGTACTGGACCAAGAACTACCGCACGGGCGTGGAGGCCGCGGACCCGCTGGCGCTGACCCGCGAGTACGCCTACTACGACCCGATCTACACGCTCGGCCCGGACGGCCAGCAGTGGTGGCACGGCAGGGACCGCGCCGAGTCCGGCGAGGCCGACGTCACGGCCAAGGCAGTCTGAGCGGCGGCCCCGCGGCGGGGCGTACCCTCCCAGGGTGGACGACTGGGAGGCGCTGCGTGCCCGGCACACGGTGCTGGCCGATGACGCCGTGCTGGTGCTGGACAAGCCAGCCGGGCTCGCGGTGATGGGTGAGCGCCACGGCAGCGACCTGGTGCGGATCGCGGCCGAGGCAGGCGAGACCCTCTACCCGGTCCACCGCATCGACAAGGTCACCTCGGGTGCGGTCCTGCTGGCCCGGGACCTCGGCGCCCACGGCGGCCTCACCCGGCAGTTCGCCCGCGGCACCGCGGGCAAGGCCTACCTCGCGGTCGTGACACCCGCTGGCCTGCCCGAACGCGGCACCATCGACCTGCCGCTGAGCGTGGGCCGCAAGAACCGGGTCCGCGTTGCCGCCCCCCGCGCCGCCATCGTCACCGACGGGCAGCACTGGTCCGCCGACCCGGCGCAGGTCTATGACGAGGTGCGGACCTACCCGTCGCGGACGGTGTTCAGCCGGGTCTGGGACGACGGCGAGCATGCCCTGCTCCTGGTGCGGCCGGTGACCGGCAGGCGCCACCAGATCCGCGTGCACCTCGCCTGGGCCGGGCACCCTGTGCTTGGCGACCCGCTGTTCGGGACGCCGGACGCGCCCCGTACGCACCTGCACTCATGGCGGGTGGAGTTCGATGCGGACTGGCTGGGGGGCACGCGGCTGCGGGCCGAAGCCGCACCCGGCGCTGACTTCTGGGCCCCGCTCGAGGTGAGCCTGCCGGGAGGGTCACCAGCAGCGGTGCTGGCTACCGCCCGCCGTGTCTGGGAGGGCGGTTTGACTTGGCCCTAAGGGCCGGCCCGAGCCTGGTTCCGCCGGGCAGTCCGCCCGGCATGAGGAGGCGGCTCCCGTGGCGGACGGCCCAGCAGCGGACGGCCCCGCAATGGGCGGCGCAGTGAGGGCGGCGCAGTGGAACGGATGACCAGCGGCACCTTCGCCCGGGTGTCGGGGCTCTCGCGCAAGGCACTGCGCCTGTATGACGAACTGGGCCTGCTCCGCCCGGCCCATGTGGACCCGGTGAGCGGTTACCGGCTCTACGACCCGGCACAGCTGGAGCAGGCCAGGCTGGTGGCGTGGCTGCGCCAGCTCGGCATGCCGCTGGCCGGGATCCGTGCGGTGAGCACCGCGCCGCGGGCGCTGGCCGCTGCCGAGCTGGCCGCGTACTGGGACCGGGTCGAGGCCGAGACGTCGGCCAGGCGGGAGCTTGCCGCGTTCCTCATCGGCTACTTGTCTGGAAAGGACACTGACATGGATGGGACGCAAGGGACGCTTGCCGTGCGCTGCGCGGTCCGGTCTGACATCGGCCTGGAGCGTGAGGACAACGAGGACGCGGCCTATGCCGGGGCCCGGCTGCTCGCGGTGGCCGACGGCATGGGCGGCCACGCCGCGGGAGAGGTGGCCAGCGCCACGGTCATCGAGGCACTGCGGGCACTGGACACCCAGGTGCCTGCCGGTGAGCTGCTCAACGCGCTCGAGCACGCGGTGCGCGGGGCGAGCAGCAGGCTGCGGGACATCGCGGCCGCCGACCCGTCGCTGCAGGGCATGGGCACGACCCTGACGGCGCTGCTGTGGTCCGGCTCCCAGCTCGGCCTGGTCCACATCGGTGACTCACGGGCCTACCTGGTGCGCGACGGTGAGGTCTTCCAGATCACCCACGACCACACGCTGGTGCAGTCCATGCTGGACGAAGGCAAGATCACCGCCGAGGAAGCCGCGTCGCACCCGCAGCGGATGCTGTTGCTGCGTGCCTTGGACGGGGACGCCAGCTACGAGCCCGACCTGCAACTGCACGAGGCCAAGCCGGGCGACCGCTACCTGCTCTGCTCGGACGGCCTGCACGGGGTCGTGGCCGCCGAGGCCATCTCCCAGGTGCTGCTGACCGTCACTGACCCCGACGAAGCTGCCAGGGACCTGGTCGCGCTGGCCATCGACGGCGGCGGGCCGGACAACATCACCTGCATCGTGGCTGACGTCGTGACACCGGAACCCGCAGCCTAGTCAGCACTGTTGAGGTCATACACATCCTCGCCCTGGTCGCCCCGTTCAACCCCCCGGTAGCTCTCGCAGGGCGCCATTAATGGCTGGCTCCGTCCTTGTGCCGCACAGTAAGTTCTCAGCGTGTTTACCCGGCCAGAGAACCTCACTGACGGCCAGATCCGGGCGGAGCTGGCGGCGGGCTGGGGTTTTGCCACCGAGACGCTGAGCTACCTGCCGGTCGGCTTCGGCAGCCATCACTGGCGCGCGACCGATGCTGCTGGCCGTCAGCTGTTCCTCATTGTTCATGACCTGGCCCATATGCTGCACAGCCGGCTGGATACGGCGGAGGCGGCCTTCGGCCGTCTGGAGACGGCGTTTGGATGTGCGTTGTCTCTGCGCCGGGACGCGAACCTGGATTTCGTGGTTGCCCCCATACCTGCGGTCAGCGGTGAGGTTGTCCGCCGGTTGCCGGGACGGTACTCGCTGGCCGTCTGTCCGTATCTCATGGACTGCGAGCCTGGCCACGATGGTGAGTTCCCGGCAGCCGATCGTCCCACGGTCGTGCGCCTGCTGGCTGACCTGCACCGAGCCACACCAACGGTTGCGCCGCAGCGGTGCGATTTCGGGCTGCAGAACGCTGACGGACTGCATGCGGCGATTGAGAGCACTGGCGAGCCGTGGTGTAGCGGGCGGTACGGTGAGCAGGCTCGTGCCCTGCTCACCCGGCACGCATCTGGCGTGGTCGCGTTGATGACCGCCTACGAAGAACTGGCCGCCGGGGCCCGGTCCCGGCCGGAACGGTTTGTGGTCACTCACGGCGAGCCCGGCCCCTGGAATGTGCTGAAGACCCCAGCCGGCCTTGTCATCGTCGACTGGGACTTCGTGCAGCTGGCACCGCCCGAGCGAGACCTCTGGCAGATGACCGGCACCGACTGCTCGGCGCTGGCGGCCTATAGCGGCGCCACCGGGACTGCTATCGACTCCGGCGCCCTTGCGCTGTTCCGGATGTGGTACGACCTGTCCGAGATCGCCGGTTACATCGAACTGTTCCGTCGCGCACATGACGACACCGAGGACGCAGCGCAGTCGTGGAAGAACTTGGAGCACTTCCTGCGACCCGCCGAACGCTGGCCGGAGCTGCGGTTGGCCGCTCCTTGAGGGCCTGCCAGCGGCAGGCTACGAACGCGGTGGGCCAGCCTCTTCGGGGACGGGGGCGCCTTCGGGAGCATCGGCGTCGGCTGGGCCATCCGGTGCTTCGGCAGTTTCTCCGCCGGAGGGCTCCTGCGCCGCGCCGTCCGGGGCCGCCGGGACTGTCCTGGGCGGCCGCTGGGTGAGCCAGAACCAGGTCGCGCCGCCGACCGTGAGGATGATGGCGATGTACATGTTCAGGCGCAGGCCGAGGATGTACTGCGAGTAGTCGACGCGCAGTGACTCTTCGAAGATGCGGAACGCCGAGTACCCGGTGACGTACAGCGCGAACAGGCCGGGCGGGCGGATGCTGCGGTGGTGGCCCAGCCAGACCAGGGCAGCCGCCAGCAGCAGGTCCCAGATCAGTTCGTAGAGGAATGTGGGCTGGAACGTGGAGAACTGGGTGTAGCCGGGAGGCCGGAAGTTGTACGGGATGTACAGGCCCCAGGGCAGGTTGGTGGGGCCACCGAACAGTTCTTTGTTGAAATAGTTGCCGATCCGCCCCACCGCCTGGGCGACCAGGAGGGCGGGCGCGATCGCGTCCGCGAACGCGGCGGCGTCCGCGCCCTTGCGCCGCACCCGCCACACACCGACCAGTGCCCCCAGTGCGATACCGCCCCAGATGCCCAGGCCGCCGTCCCACACCGCGAAGACGCCGTACCAGACGTGGGGGATGTACTTCGGTGTGGTGATGTCGAAGTAGATCCGGCCGCCGATGATGCCAGCGGGGACGGCCCAGATGGCCACCTCCCCGACCAGGCTGGGGTCGCCGCCACGGGCCTTCCACCGCCGCTGGGTGATGAGGATCGCAAGCGTGATCCCCACTACGTACATCAGCCCGTAGAAGTGGATGAAAGCCGGGCCGATATGGAAGCCGTTGACCGGAGGGCTCGGTATGTGCAGTGCCATGGCTCCCCAGCGTAGTCCGTGGCAGCAACCGTCAGGCCGCCTCACCTACCTGCCACGCAGCGATGACGTCGCTGGGACCCCAGATGAGGTCAACTCGGCGCTGGTCCACGCGGGTTCCCATTCCTGACCTGGTCACAATCACCAAACCGGACTCACCCGGTGAGAAGCCAGGGACTTGCGGGGCGGCTGCGTGCAACTCCGCGAGGTCGTGGTCGTCGAAGGGACTGCCAAGCCATTTCACCGAGCCTGCGAAATAGATGCTCCGCGCCACTGGACCACGGTCGGCTCCCACCAGATCCACCTCAGGGTTGAACTGACGGTTCCACCAGCCTCCAACTGCTTCCACGCCAGGCCAAGGCAGGTGGCCCGCGGCGCCAGCCAGTTCGAGTGAGCGGCGCACCAGTGGTTCCACCGCTCGTCCCCGCCAGGCAGTCCACCTGCGCTCCACCAGCCGGAAAGCCGCAGTCCACTGCCCCCGCCTGGCAAGCTCCTGCGCTGCCCGGAGCATGGCTAGGTACAGCCGGAGGCTTGGATCTTCGACCCGGTAGAGGGCCGGTTTGCCCGGGCGCGCCGACAGCGGCGAGTCGACCGCGAGCACACGTTTCTCTTCCACCAGTCGGTGCAGTAGTTGCGAGAGTGCCCCGGATGGCACTCCGCCCTGTCTCCCACCTGCTGCGGCCGCGATGGCCGCCTGGGTCCTGTCGCCGCTGCCGACGGCCTCCAGCACGCGCCGCGCCTGGTCGGGTGAGGGGAACTCGGCCAGTAGCGACGACTCGGGCACACTGAATACCGCAGCCGCCGGATCCTCGCATTCCCGCTTGATGAACTCCAGCGCAGGTGTCCCATGGGGCCAGGTGCGGAGGATTCCTGGCAACCCTCCGTGGACCAGATGG
>DASYYE010000249.1:0-20688 GCA_035946955.1 Streptosporangiaceae bacterium
GCGGGCTGCCCGCCCGCCAGCGCGAGGCACTGGTGCTGAAGTTCTACGCCGACCTGTCAGAAGCGCAGATCGCCGCGGCCATGGGCATCAGCAAAGGCGCGGTCAAGAGCCACACCTCACGCGCCATGGCCGCACTGCGGACTGTCCTGACGCAGCAATAAGAGCAGCGGAGCTGCTCAGGCCGCGCCGAGGATGTCATCGGCGCCGGGTACCTCCCGGATCGGCCGCGGCCCTGGGCCGACGTACCGGGCGCTTGGCCTGACCAGGCGGCCGGTCAGCTTCTGCTCCAGGACGTGTGCGGACCAGCCGGCGGTCCGGGCGCAGGTGAACATCGAGGTGAACAGGTGCGCTGGCACCTGGGCGAAGTCAAGGACGATCGCGGCCCAGTACTCGACGTTGGTGGCCAGCACCCGGTCGGGACGCCGCGCGTGCAGTTCGGCCAGGGCCGCTTCCTCTAGTGCCACGGCGACCTCGTACCTGGGGGCCCCGAGTTCCTTGGCGGTGCGGCGCAGCACCCGTGCCCGGGGGTCTTCGGCCCGGTACACGCGGTGCCCGAAACCCATCAGCCGTTCGCCACGGTCGAGTGCCTCGGTGACGTAACGTGCCGCGCTGCCGATCCGCTCGACCTCTTCCACCATGTGCAGCACCCGGGCTGGCGCGCCACCGTGCAGTGGGCCCGACATCGCGCCGACTGCCGCAGACATAGCGGCACCCACGTCCGCCCCGGTGGAGGCGACCACCCGGGCGGTGAACGTGGACGCGTTCATGCCATGCTCGGCCGCTGAGGTCCAGTACGCGTCAATGGCCTTGACGTGGCGTGGGTCTGGGTCACCCCGCCAGATGACCAGGAAGCGCTCGGCGACGCTGCGGGCCTCGGCCACCCGGGCCGCCGGGACGGGGGGCAGGTCGGTGCCCCGTGCCAGCCGGGCGACCAGGTTCAGCGTCGTGGCGGAGGCACGCGCCAGGTCCTCACGGGCCTGCTCACCGTCGATGTCAAGCAGTGGCCGCAGGCCCGCGGCGGGAGCCAGCATGGCCAGTGCGCTCTGGACGTCCACCCGGATGTCGCCGGAGCCTGCGCCGGCAGCCAGGGGGTCAGGCTCGGAGGTGCCGGTGGCCAGGCCCGGAGTGAATGCGTCGTCCACGAGCAGGCCCCACACCTGGCCGTAAGTGACCTGCCCAACCAGGTCTTCGATGTCCACGCCGCGGTAGCGCAGTGAACCACCCTCGCGGTCGGGCTCGGCGATCTGCGTCTCGAACGCAATTACGCCTTCGAGCCCAGGACTGTATTCGGCCATCTGCGCGCTCCTAGCATCACGTTGCGGGTGACGTGGCCTCTCACCGGGCAGACTGGCTGGCCCTCATGAGTCGGCAGGCTGGTGACGTGGCACCCATGCCGCGCGCCCCCGCGTGGTATGCCCGGTGCAGCCTGCTCAATTCAACCTCGTGCGGACCTGGCCTGGATAGTCATGCAAGCGTGATAAAGGCCACCTCCACCCCCCAAGGGTAGTGCACCCACCATTACCCTTCATTACCGCCCAGTAACCCTGCTAGCCCGCTTGCCTCTGGGCGCCCGAAGGCACTGTCTTCCCTTGTCGCTCCTGCGCTCGCTGCGCTCGCTTCTCGCTCCTCAGTCCAGACAGCGCCGCGCCCTTTGGCTCGCGGGGAAGCACAGCGCCCCTTTGGCGCGTGGGTGTGTGAGGATCAGTACCCGTGGGAGGCAGGGCGCGCATTGGACGGAGGAACTGGCGGTGGAGTTGACCGAGGCGGCGCTGGCAGCGGACCCGGTCGAGCAGTTCTCGGCGTGGCTGGCCGATGCGGTGGCGGCCGGGCTGCCCGAGCCGAACGGCATGGTGCTGTCCACGGTGTCGGCGGACGGGGCACCGGGCTCCCGCTCGGTGCTGCTCAAGGGCCATGGCCCGGACGGGTTCGTGTTCTACACCAACACGACCTCGGCCAAGGCCCAGGACCTCGCCTCCAACGCCCGGGTGTCGCTGCTGTTCCCCTGGTACGCCCTGCATCGCCAGGTGATCATCCACGGCCTGGCATCCCGCATGTCCACCGAGGACAGCGAGCCGTACTTCCACTCCCGCCCGCGGAGCTCCCAGCTCGGCGCGTGGGCCAGCCGCCAGTCCAGCACCATCGAGTCCCGTGCCGTGCTGGAAGACCGCTACGCACGGCTGGAGCAGCGCTGGCCGGAAGGCGCCACGGTGCCGATGCCCGACTTCTGGGCGGGCTACCGGGTCGCCCACGAGACGGTCGAGTTCTGGCAGGGCCGGCCGAGCCGGCTGCATGACCGGCTGCGTTACCGCCGCACCGGTGACGGCTGGGTGCTGTTGCGACTGGCGCCCTGACCTGCGCCCCTGATCAGGCAGTGATCGGCACTGGCGCTTGCGCGGCTGCCATAGCATCGGCTCAGGAGGGATAGACGTTGACCGCGCATGGGCTGATCGACACGACCGAGATGTACCTGCGCACGGTCTTCGAACTCGAGGAAGAGGGCATCCCCCCGCTGC
The DNA here is from genome assembly GCA_035946955.1 of Streptosporangiaceae bacterium. Lineage (GTDB taxonomy): Bacteria > Actinomycetota > Actinomycetes > Streptosporangiales > Streptosporangiaceae > DASYYE01. Next base: position 2,514 of record DASYYE010000249.1, read on the forward strand.
GGGCCAGGATCGCCGAACGGCTCTCCCACAGCGGCCCGACAGTCAGCCAGACGGTGGCCAGGATGGAGCGCGACCAGCTCCTGACAGTGGCCGACGACCGCACCCTGGCCCTGACTCCCACCGGACGTGAGCTCGCGATCCGGGTGATGCGCAAGCACCGGCTGGCGGAGTGCCTCTTGCTGTCGGTCATTGGGCTGGCCTGGGAAGACGTCCACCTGGAAGCGTGCCGGTGGGAGCACGTCATCTCCGAGCAGGTGGAGCGCAGACTGGTGGAGTTGCTGGACTACCCGGTGCGGTGCCCCCACGGCAATGTGATCCCCGGTCTTGCCGAACTCGGCGTCCCAGTGGCTGCCGCCGACCGGGCTGACGCCGCCCGCCGCGAGACGACCATGCCCATGACGAGCGTGGCCTCCGCATATCCCTGTCCGGTTGTTGTCCAACGGATAAGTGAACAAGTCCAAAGTGACGTTGACTTGATGCTTAAACTCAAGCGCAGTGGGATACAACCGGGACGCGAGGTCACTCTTTGGGTGGCCGACGACGGTGTGCGGGTGACAAGTGACGACGGCGCGGGGAGAATCACAGCGGAACTGCCGATGCGTGCTGCCGCGCACGTCTTCGTCGCCAGGCCCTGATCCGATGTCCCCGCAGCTCCCGAAAACGCCCGCCTGGCGGTGGGGACTGACCACCCAGGAGACGAGGCCGTGACCACCTCCCGGGACGAGACAACGTCCGGCGTGTCCCTGACGCCTGGCGCAGTGCTCCGGCAGATCGAAGCCGCAGTGCTGGTGACCGACCGGTTCAGCAACGTCATGTTCGCCAACGCGTATGCGGGCCACCTCTTCGGCTTCCCCCTCGACCCCGGACGCCTGGTCGGCAGGTCCCTGCTCTCGCTGGGGCTCGAGGAAGAAGACGTCGACAAGGTGTCTGAACTCGCCAAGCAGGTGCTCCTCCATGGGCGTGAGTGGGAGGGCACCCTCGCCACCGCCCGCCCTGACGGGTCGCGTGTGTTCGTCCACGCCCAGGCCGTCCCGTTGCGCAGCCAGGCTGGCACCCTCGACGGCATCGTGCTCATCGCCCGCCAGGCGACCAGGCGCAGCCAGCGGGAGCGTGACCGGGTCGGGCTGCTGGACCGGATCGGGGAACGGCTGGCCAGGTCGCTGGAGCTGGACGTCACCCTGGCACAGGTCGCCCAGACTCTGGTCCCGCAGTTCGCAGACCACTGCTTCATCGACCTGCTCCAAGGCGACAAGCTGGTCCGCCGTGCGCAGTTCCACGCGTACGGGTGGGAGCCGCCCGCCGGGACGTGGGCCCAGGCCGGCCAGCAGATCGAGTACCCGGCGGGCCACTTCTGCCAGCAGGCGATGTCCCGCCAGGAGGCCATCCTCGTCGAGAACCTGGAAAACGAGCACTTCCCCGCCCCGAACGCGAGCAGCCTGCGGGCCAGCGAGGACGTGGGACTGTCCTCCATCGTGGCGGCGCCGCTGGTCGCCCGCGGTGAGCTGCTGGGGGTTATCAGCCTCGCACTGTCCAGCCTGACCCAGCGCGAGGAACAGGAGTACGACGCGGGCGACCGGGACTTCCTCGGTGCGGTCGCCAGCCGGGTGGCCATCGCCATCGACAATGCCATGCTCTACCAGGAGGAGCGCAACACCGCCCTGGCCTTCCAGACCAGCCTGCTCCCCCAGGAGAAGCCCCGTGTTGACGGCCTGGACGTGGCCTGGCACTATGTCCCGGCCAAACCCCTGGAGACACACGGACAGGGAATCCAGACCCAGGTCGGCGGTGACTGGTACGACTTGATCCCGCTGTCCGCTGGCCGTGTCGGCATCGTGATCGGCGACGTGGAGGGACGGGGCGCGCGGGCAGCGGCCATCATGGGCCAGTTGCGGGCGGCACTGCGTGCCTTCGCCCAGGACGACAAGCCGCCCGCGGAGATCCTGCGCAAGCTGGACGACTGGTGCCGCACACAGGCCGACACCGGCACCGACCACCCGGACGAGTTCGACGGGCCGAGGGCGAGCTGCACGTACCTGGTCTACGACGCCTGGTCGCGCAGCCTGACGTTCGCGAATGCCGGCCACGACGCCCCGCTGCTCGTCACCGACGGCGACGTGAGAGAACTCGAGATCGAGCACGAGGGCGTGCTGCTCGGGGTCCGTGGCAAGGGCATGACCGGGGTGCCCACGTTCGTGGAAGAAGCCCGCCAGCTCCCACCCGGCTGCTCGCTGGTCTTGTACACCGACGGGCTGACCGAACGCAGGCAGCGTGAGGACGGCACCGTCTACGACGAGGACGAGACCAAGCAGATCCTCCGCTCTGCCGTGCGGAAGGTCGCCGGGGCTGACCCGGAGACGATCCTGCAGACGGCCGAGGATGCGGTGCCGGGCGTTATCGACGATGACATGGCGATCGTCGTGGTCCGCACCTCACAGGAGGATCTCGACTCCTGGGAGGAGGTGTTCCCGGCCGAGGCGATCCGGGTCTCCGAAGCACGCCGCCAGGCGCAGGCCGTGTTCCAGCGCTGGGGGCTCTCCACCTCACAGGTGGAGCTGGCCTGCCTGCTCGTGTCCGAAGTCGTGACCAATGTGGTCCTGCACACGGCAGCGCCCAGCCGCAGCCGTGCCCGGGTGGCGCTGGAGACGGCGGGAGTGCCCGCGGGCACGGCGGCGTCCGAGCCCAGCCCGGCCAGTCTGGCGGCCCTGTGGGAGACCGACGACCTGGACGGCGACCTCCAGGCCCCGGTGGCAAGGAGGAGCTTCACACTGCGCCTGCGCCGCGGCGGGATGGCCGTGTGGGCGGAGGTCTTCGACAGCGACCTGCGGCTGCCGCGCATCCGGACCGCGGGCGAGACCGACGAAGGCGGACGTGGCCTCTACCTGGTCGACCAGCTCGCCACCAGGTGGGGCTCGCGGCCCACCAGAGACGGCAAAGCGGTCTGGTTCGAGCTGCCGATCAACGAGGGGACCCCGGGCTCAACGGTGGGTTGAATAAGCCCACATCGCGAGGACTACCAGCACCACGACGGCGATGATGGTGGCCCACACCGCTCCGGGTGTGGGCAGGCCCATCCGGCGCCGGAACCGCTGCATGCCGAACGCGATCAAGACAGCGATGAAGCCCAGCAGGATCAGCCCTTCTGTCACCGCTGTCCTCCAGGGCCTGGCTGTGAATGTTGCTCTTTCGAGCATAAGGGCGTCCGCTGAGTCCAGCGAGCGACGAGCCTGCACACGGGCATCGTTTCGGGGGTAAAAGACGTTACCTGACGGTAGCTAGCATAGGCATGACAACAGAGGCGGTGTGACCGCCCTCGCCAGGAGCAGGGAGAGTGACGCGGTGGAGGCCTACATTGTCGGCGCGGTCCGGACCCCGGTGGGCAAGCGCGGCGGGGGACTGGCTGGGGAGAACCCGGTGGACCTCGGCGCGCATGTGCTGCGCGAGCTGGTGACGCGCACCGGTGCGCCCGCTGACGCTGTTGATGACGTGGTCATGGGGTGTGTCTCCCAGATCGGCCCACAGTCGCTGGACATCGCGCGTCAGGCGTGGCTGTCCGCTGGACTGCCCGAGCATGTGCCCGGCGTGACCGTCGACCGGCAGTGCGGCTCCTCCCAGCAGGCGCTGAGCTTCGCCGCCCAGGCGGTGGCCTCGGGCGCGCAGGACCTGGTGGTGGCGGCCGGCGTGGAGAGCATGAGCACCGTGCCGATGGGTTCGAGCGTGATGCTGGGCGTCGAGAAGGGCATGCCACTGCCGTTCGGCCGGGGCTGGCAGGAGCGTTATGGCGACCAGGAGGTCTCGCAGTTCCGCGGGGCGCAGATGATCTGTGAGCAGTGGGGGATCAAGCGTCTGCAGCTCGAGGAGTTCGCGCTGGCCAGCCACGAGCGCGCCGTCCGGGCGATCGGCGAGGGCCGGTTCGAGCGCGAGGTCACGCCAGTGAACGGCGTGAGCGTGGACGAGGGCCCGCGGCGGGACACCTCACTGGAGAAGATGGCGTCACTGGCCCCGCTGCGGGAGGGCTGGGAGCTCACGGCCGCCACCGCGTCGCAGATCTCCGACGGTGCGGCGGCACTCCTGGTGGCGTCGCCGGACGCGCTGGCGCGTTACGGGCTCGTGCCGCGGGCACGGGTCGTGGCGATGGCCGTGACAGGCACCGACCCGGTCATCATGCTCACGGCCCCAGCGCCCGCGACGGAGAAGGCACTGGCCAAGGCGGGGCTGGAGATCGGTGACATCGACCTGTTCGAGGTCAACGAGGCGTTCGCGCCCGTCGTGCTCGCGTGGTCCGCCGACACCAAGGCCCCGCTGGAGAAGACGAACGTCAATGGCGGCGCGATCGCGCTCGGTCACCCACTGGGCGCGACCGGCGCTGTCCTGGCCACGAAGCTCCTGCATGAACTCGAGCGCACCAACGGCCGGTATGGGCTGCAGGTGATGTGCGAGGGCGGCGGCCAGGCCAATGCGACCATCATCGAACGCCTCGGCTAGACCGGGGCAAACCAGGGAGCCGGCCCCGGCTGCGCGCCGCTGGGAGGTTGGCCAGTGGCAGTCCGTAATTATATCGTGATACGTAAAGAATCTTCCTGTATCAACGTGCCTTGACGGTCCTCCTTTGCTATGACAGGGTTCGTCTTAGGAGGGGACCGTGATTACAGCATTAATTGAGTGCCCGGTGCGTATGTCCCGGACGTGGGGGCGCCTGTGCTGAGCGCTGTTTGAGCGCTGCAACGCTCCCATCATAAGCGACGGGTTTTCGCCCACGCTTTCCTTACTGTCGGCAAGATGTGGCTTGCCCAGGGCATGTAGCATTGCCCGCCACGTCCCTCTGCCCAGTGACTCGGCTCTCTCTTTTGGCTGCCAAGTCATTGGCCCGGCGCACATGAGTCAAATGGTTAACAGACCTCGCTGCTAACAGACCCCGCTGCCGAGAAATGGGACCGGCGTGTCGCTGAGACCGCCAGAAAGGGAGTTAATTCATGGCTGTACTCCGAAGATGGGCGACCGGCTGGCGTTTCGCGGTAGTTGCCGCGACCGCCCTGTCGATGGCCGTTGGTGGGCTCTTCTGGGCATCACCGGGCCAGGCGTCCAGCTCCAGGTACGGGGTGGCACACATCGCCGTCGGCAGGACCGGCCACGTCGGCCCGGGCCGGATCGTGCACCCCGCGACGAGCACCAGACCGTTCAGGCCCACGGCCGCTGAGAGGGCAGCCCGGGCGCGCGGCGTGAAATTCCTGGCGTCGCTGCCCAAGGCGCCAATCGGCCGTCACACAACAGCAGCGGACGTGCGGCCGCTGCGTGGACCGCAGACCAGGGCACCGGGTGCCGGGCGGGCACCGACCAGCTTCTCGATCTTCAAGACGTCCGCCATCCCGGCCGAGTGTTCGGGCTGCGGGCAGTCCGCGATCAACGAGCCTGACACGGCCAACTCTGGCAAGTTCATCGAGCAGACCAGCAACTGGAACATGGCCTACACGACCAATGGCGGTGCCAAGACCCCGACCTGGCTCTACCAGGACCCGTACACCCTGCAGACGGGCTTCTGCTGCGACCAGACAGTGACCTACATCCCCGGCCGTGACCGGTTCATCTACGAAGGACTCACCCTTGGCACCGGCACCGTGCAGGGCTTCTCCATCGGAGTGACCAAGTCCCAGGCACCGACCGCGTGGTGTGTTTACCACTTCGACGCGTCGAGCTTCGGCATGACCGCCGGTGACCTCCTCGACTACCCGAAGATCGCGTACGACAACAACAACCTCTTCATCACCTGGAACACCTACGACCCCACCGGGGCCAGCTGGATGAATTCCGGGCTGGCACGAATGCCGCTGGATTCGCTGGCATCGTGCGCTGGCTTCGGGTTCAACTACCTGACACGTACCGACAACTTCACATTCGGCCTGACCTACGGGAACAGCTCGCTGGACACCTTCTACTGGGTCTCGGACTGGTACACCGCCAGCGGTGGCAGCGGCTCGAGCGAGCGCATCTTCTCGTGGGCGGACAACAGCGGCAGCTACTCCCTCACTGACGTGGCGGTGGCGGCGTACAACTTCGCAGGCGGGAGTTGTGCCAGCGCCGACGGCGTGGTCACCAACTGGTGCACACGACTCGACCCACGGTGGGAGACAGCCTGGATATCGAGGGCGGAATACAACGCCCAAGCCAACGCCGCCTTCGCCGGGGACACGATCCTGGGCGTGTCGATCACCGCGGGCCCGGGCGGAGGCGACCCGTTCCCGTACGTCATCTATGAGTACTTCAAGCTCAACTCACTGGGCTACGTGCAGACGAGCGCGACGTTCAACGACGGGTTCGCGTTCGCGTTCCCGTCGTGTGCGCCCAACCTCTACGGCTACGTGGGCTGCGCCATGTCGTTTGGCGGCGGCACGGGTACCACCCACTACTTCCCGGGTGGCGTCCTCGTGGAACAGGACAACATCAACCCGACCCAGCCCTGGGCAGCCGACTTCAACCTGTTCGGGGCCGGCAACGCCACCGCATGGGGCGACTACTCGGTCACCCAGCCGTTCAACCCCGCGGTGGGCCCCTGGATCACCACCGAGTGGTCCGTCAACTCCAGTGGGGTCGTTGTCCCCGAGGTCGTGATCTTCGGCCGCGGCCACGACGCCAACGGTTACAACCGCTGGAAGTCCAGCTAACCGTCATCGCGGCAGCACGCTGTAGGTGACGAGGAGGGCCGGGACGACGACGTCCCGGCCCTCCGTCTGGTTAGTGCCTGGCTTACGCCGGAGGCCTGCCGTAGCCGGTGAACGCGGACAGGTCACCATCACCGGAGCCGACATAGGCGGTTCCGTCCACGATGGCTGGCGCCGCCGTGATGCCGCCGGTCACCGAGTGCCGCCAGATCATGGTGGGCCCGTAGGTCCGGCAGGCGCCCACGAAACCGTTGGCGGCTTCGAGGATCACCACCTGGTTCACCACGGCCAGCCCGACAATGGGCGACGCGGTGAAGCCCTGGGTGTAGTCCAGTGCCCCGGTCGCGGCGTTTATCGCGTACAGTGCGCCGTTCCCGGAGCCGAGGAAGACGGTCAGCGCGCCTTTGGGGGTGTCCTCGGTGGACAGCACGGGTGCGTCGGACACCGCCGACGGGGTCTGGTACGACCAGGTCTGGACGCCGGTCTTCTCGTTCACCGCGTAGACGTTGTGGTCGGCGGAGCCGAAGTAGGCGTTCCCGGCTTCCAGCGCCAGTGGCGCGGTGACCGCTCCCGCCGCGAAATTCCAGCGGGTGGTGCCGGTTTTCACGTTGTACGCGATGGCACCGGAAGGACCGCCCACGGCGAGTGTGCCGGTGGAGGTGTCGAGGGCAGGCGCGGTGAGTGCGCCCGCCGGGCCTGACACGGACCACACCTTCGCCCCGGTGGCCTCTGTGAACGCCGCGACCGTGCTCGTCGTGGTGCTGCCAGCGGTGGTCGTGGTGACGTACACGTCGCCGCCCCCGTACACGGGCGCGGACACGTGTGCCGTGCTGCCCGCGGCCGGGGTGGACCAGGCGAGCTTGCCGGTGGTGGTCGAGATGGCGTTGAGCGTGCCGTCGTTGGCGCCCACGAACACCAGCTTGGCGTGGGGGTCCACGGCGGGTGACCCATGGATGGCCGCACCTGAGGGGAGGGTCCAGGTCCAGATCGGGGAACCGTTGTGCACGTCGAGGGCGGTGAGCTGGCCGGCGTTGTTGGCGACGTAGGCAACATCGTTGGCCACAGCGGTGGCTGTGCCGACTCCGGCGCCCGACTGGTACCGCCAGGCGGGCGAGAGGAAGATCCCACCGCCGGGGGTGATCATGTGGGCGAACGTCTTGTCGTTCGGCTCCAGGCCCGTGTGCCCGGCGTCGTTGCCGAACTGGTCCCAGTTATTGGTGACGACGATCGGCGCAGTGGCAGACCTGTTGGTGGCGCTGGCGGTCCCGGTCAGTGACGCCTGGCCGAATGCTTCGTCGGCAGGGATCGAGACCTTGGTCGCGGGCAGCGCACCAGTGGCCGTGGTGGTTGCCGTCGCCAGGGTCGTCCCGGTCAGCGAGAGGGTCACCTGCGTGGAGGCCCCGAATCCTCCGCCGGACACCGTCACTGACGAGGCCGGCGCGACAAAGCCAGTGGACAGCTTCAGGTGCGGACCGGTGGTGGAGGCGAGAACCCCGTACCCCACATGGGAGGCGGTGGTGTCGGAAGGCCCGGCGGCCGAGACTGTGTAGGCGGTGACGTCATAAGTGCCGCCACCCTGCGGGACCAGGTAGGACAGGCTCCAGTTGGTCGAGTCCGTGCCCGGCGAGGCGAGCGTGGCGGGATTGGCGATCGGGCCGGAACTCCAGGAGTTGGTGGCCGCGTCCCACCACTGCCCGTCCGGTCCGTCGGCCTGCACGGCGACTTCCACCCCTGCGACGGTCGTGGCGGGGTCCGTCGTGGCTCTGCCGGTGGCCGTCAGGTTCCCGTTGGGGTTGGGCAGTGTCGACGAATCAGATGGTGAGGTGATCGTCGTGGTCGGTGCGGTCGCGGGGGTGGTGTGGCCTACTGCGAAGTCGTACAGGAAGCCGTCAGAGGACGAGATGAGGATGTTGCCGCCGCTGACCGCCGGGGAGGCGGTGACGTAGCCGTCCGTCTGGTAGTGGAACAGTTGCGCGCCAGTGGCGAGCGATACCACATCGAACTCGCCGGCCAGGTCGCCGTCGGCCACCACCTCGGAGCCGGCGGGGCCCGAGATGACCGGGGAGGACACCACCTCAGTGCTGGATGGATCGTTGGAGCCCCAGACGATGGCCCCGGTCGAGGGGTTCAGGTCCACCAGGCCCTTGCTGTAGCCGAACACGAGGTTGGTGCCGTCCAGTGCGGCGGTGGAGAAGCTATCGTCGATCTGGCCCCCCAGCGGGGTGTCGAAGTCGACACTCCAGACCTTGGCGCCGGTCGTCAGGTCCAGGTCGTACGCGATCCCGGCCTTGCTCACCACGTAGGCGCTGCCGTCGACGTTGCCCGCGCCCGGAGGCGAGACGGTCACGCCAGCGCCGACGTCATAGACGCCGGGAGGTGGGTTGTCGATGGCGAAGTGCCAGACCTCCTTGCCGGTCACGGCATCCACGGCGTAGACGTTGGAGTCCGCGTCCGCGGTGCCGAACAGGACCAGGGGCTCCCCGGTGGCGTCAACCGCGTAGGAGTAAGGGTCCCAGGAGCCAGACTCGTGCACGAAGCCGGTGAACTCCCACTCAATGGCGCAGGTGGCCGCGTTGACTGCGAACGTCGGCCCGACTATGGGCGGGGAGTCGTTGGTTCCGAAGTACAGGCTGGTGACCCCGCCTGGTGGTGTCGCGACCACCGGGCTGGCCTCGATCGCCCGGGGTATGGCGACCGAGCACTGCACGGCGCCGGTGGTGGCGTCCAGCCGGTAGAGACGAGGGGTTGTGTCGGTCCCCACGTATACCGAGCCATTGCTCACGACCGGAGTTGCCCTGATGACAGAGCCAACCCAGGTGGCCCAGACGGTCTGGCCGTTGGCCATGTTGACCGCGATGACGTCGCCGCCCTCTGTGCCGATGTAGGCGAGGGTCTCGTTCAGCGTGGCGTTGTAGGCAACCACCGGGGAATCCAGGGCCGCGCCGTAGAGGTCGGTTGCCCAGGCGACCCCCAGGTGCCCGGCGTTCGCGGTGGTGACGGTGCCGTTGCTGGCATAACCCTGCAGTGCCGGGCCCTGGTGGAGCTCAGGCCAGTCGAACCCGCTGCCCTGGCGGCCTGCGGCAGCGTGCCGGCCATGGCCGAGGGCCTGGGCCTGTGCCGCGGGCGGGAGGGACAGACTGAGCGCAGTCACGCCAGAGGCCACGATGGCCGCGGCAGTTAACGTGGTTCCTCTGTGGCTCGTCCGAATGTTCCAGGCTCTGACGTTTCGTATCCAGCGCAAGGTTCAGCACGCTCCCCGCTCGCGATCGACCCGTTGGGGGTGACAGACCGTGGCCCCCCTCACGGATTGTGCCACTCGAGGGTTGATCCGCATGCCTGCGCTGTCCTCTGCAGGTCAGGCACTGTGATGATTTGCCCCAGGGCTTGCACGGGCTTGGGGTGACGGGTGCCCGGCTCGAAGGAATATATAACTCAACTTATAGGTTTACTGGAGCGACAATCATAGGTACTCTAGGTCGAGGGATCTAGGTACCACTCTCACCTGGAGGTGAACCGAGTGTTGCTCACATCGATTGATCCCTTCTCCCAGGAGTTCGACCGTCTGACGCAGCGGGTCTTCCGCACGGCGGCGCGGGCACAGTCGCTGGTGCCCATGGATGCGGTCCGCGGCGAGGACGAACTCGTCCTTCGCTTCGACCTGCCTGGAGTTGACCCTGAGTCCATTGACCTGACCGTGGACCGTCGTGTCCTCACCGTCAGCGTACGGCGCAGCGAAGAACTCGCTGACGGTGCCAGCCCGCTAACGCGGGAGCGCGTGATGGGTTCGTTCACCCGGCGCGTCTACCTCGCCGACACGCTGGACTCCGACAAGATCGAGGCAGCGTACGTGGATGGCGCGCTGACCGTTCGGCTGCCGGTCGCGGAGAAGGCCCGTCCGCGCAAGGTAGAGATCCAGACGGGCACCAAGAAGAAGATCACCGCCTAATGGCTCGTGTGTGCGGGCCCGGCGGGAGATCCACCCGGGCCCGCACACCCTGTGCCACCAGTAAGGACTTGGGAGCGAGCAGTGCCTTTCCCACTCGACGACGAGAACCATCCGCTGTTCACGGTGGGCCAGGTGGCGGGCATGCTTGCCGTGCAGCAGGCATTCCTGCGCCGTCTCGACGAGTTCGGCGTGGTCGTACCGACGCGTTCGGCCGGTGGCCAGCGCCGTTATACCCGGCGCGAGATCAGCGTGGTGCAGTACGTGGTCAGGCTCACGGACGAAGGCATGACGCTCGCCGCCATCCGGCGCATCCTCGAACTGGAAACCCAGGTCAGGAGCCTGCAACGGGAGTGCGCTGAGCTTCGCGCCGAACTGGCGCGCGCCCGTGGGGCCGCCGAGCCCGGATCCGTCCGGGCGCAACTGTAGCCACAAGCCTCCGCACCGGGTGCTCTGGCAGCATGACCCCGCGTGCTCCGGTACGATGTCCGAGCAAGTCCCGGCCAGGCAGAGTGAGCAGGGCGAGGGCGCGCGGGTGTAGTTCAATGGCAGAACGTCAGCTTCCCAAGCTGATAGTGCGAGTTCGATTCTCGTCACCCGCTCCACCAGCGAAGGCGCAGGTCAGGGTATGAACACCGAGCCTGGGCCTTGATCATTCCAGGGCGGTAGTTGATCTTCCGTGCCATTAGCGTGCCATTAGCCCACCGGAGCGAGCACGCCCGCCGAGCCGTCGTCATCGTCACCGTGCTGCTCGGCCTGGACGTGAGTGTCGATAGCGTTCGTGATGGCCCGGTCCGCGCCGCGCGCCTCATGCTGATAGATCATGGCCGCCCGCTCGCTGTCGTGGCCCATCCGTGCCATGAGATCCCGCAGGCCCGCACCACTGGACGCAGCGAAGGTGTTCCCCGTGTGGCGAAGGTCGTGGAAGTGCAGGCCCTCGGCACCGATGGACTTCACCGCGTACGGCCAGGCCGACATCTTGTTGAAGTTGCCCCGCCGCAGTGGGACACCCGTGGCACCAGGGAAGACCAGCGCCCCGGGCTCGGCTTTGACGAAGATCGACAGGTGCTTACGCAGTACCGGGATGATCACCTTTGGGATGCCCACGACACGTCGCCCGGCCCTGGACTTGGGCGGGCCAAGAAAGATTTCGCCGGTTGAGCGCTCCACGAAGGCAGCGCGTACCCGCACCGTTCCCGCCTCCAGATCGAGATCGCAGCGCCGCAGCGCCGTGACCTCACCCCATCGCAGGCTGGCAAACGTGGCCAGGAGCACGAGCGCCAGGTAACGCCGGTCATGGTTGCAATCGGCCCGGCCTTCATCGGCCATTTTCCAGAGCGCCCGTTCGGCCTCGGCCCGAGTGCCGTAGATCTCGGGTGACGTGCGCATCTCGCCGTGTCGCCGGAAACGGAGCCGGTAGCCGCCCGCAGTGGTCTTGCGGATGTTGCCGACAGGTCGGCGGCCCACCAGCTCGGCCAGCGCGAAGACCTGGGCCACGGTCAGGACCGGCCGCTCAGCGGCAGCCTCGTCACCGGCTCCCCGGATACGGCATGGGTTCCGTGTAAGGATCTTGTCTTCCTCCATAGCCGTCATCAGCACCGCCCGCAGCAGTCGGTACGCCTTCGCCGCCATCGACGTAGACACGCCGTTCCCGATCAGCTTCGAGCGCCACTCACGGATCATCGGCGTTGACAGTTTGCCGAGAGGCACACCTCCCAGGTACGGCGCGATGTGCTTTTTGAGCAGCCACTTGTAAAGATCCACGGTGCGTGGGCGCAGGTTCGGCCGCTGCGCGATCCAGGTCGCGGCATAGTCGGAGAGCTTGACCTTGCCGCGCTCTGGGTCGGTCCACTCGCCCGTGGTCATCTGTGCCTCGATCAGCACGAGCGCTTTCTCCGCATCCGAGATCCGCGCGTATGTCTCCGGCCCGGTTCGCATCCGGCCGTCCGGCCCGGGGTAGCGAATCTGGTACCGCCCGGACGGTAGCTTGCGGACATTGCCGAAACGGCGATGGCCATCCTTGTTCGCCATCAGGCAACTCCCTTCGTCTTGTGCCACATGTCGGCGGCAGTCATCGGCTGGACCCGGCCCGCTTCGATGAATTCGGCGAGCGCCGCCTGGCTGATACGGACGTGTCGTCCGACCTTCACGAACTCGATCCGCCGCTCAGCGATGAGCCGCCGCACGAACCGGACCGATGTGCTCATGTGCTCGGCTGCGGCCTCGACGGTCAGCAGCCGATCCGCGCTGATGCGAGGGGCAGCCGTCATGCCGCCCTCCCGGTTGCCGAAAGTCCGGGCGGGGGATCCATGGCCGCTCTCTGGCGCGCTTGCTCAAGTGCGGATCGCCATTGGATGCGGTCCGCTACGACGTGCAATAGCCGTTGCCCGTTGGGCATATGGTCGGGATCGCCCGGCGCGACGGGTTCCCAGGTGTACCGGCCCGGGTCGGTTGCCGGAAGGCCGAGCATCTCGGTCAGCCATGCCTTGCGGTCGCCGCGGTGGTCGGCGAGCGTCTTGCCTGACCATTTGCGCGAGACCAGGACGCGCCGACCGGCGTAGCCGAGGTATTCGCGACGGTGCGCCTTGCCCTTGCAGCAGCCTGGGTGAAGGCCGGGACGGGCATTCTTGGGCTGTATCCCGTACCGGAGCCAGTTCGCGCAGGTGGGCGAGCAGGGTTCGTATCTGAGCGCCTGGACGAGCTGCTCGACATGGGCTCGCTGGACATCGCTGTCGGCTCGGTGGCAGTCGCTGACGTGCTTGGTGAGGTACTTGGTGAGGTATCCAATGCACTGGCGGGCACCTTGCGATCCGGCGAGCACGCCCTGAGCGTCGAACCGTTCGCCGAACCTGGCGACGTGCAATGGCTCGTCATCGGTTCCGATGGTGTCGAGCGCCTGGTCCCAGGTGGGGAGCAGCTCGCCCGTGGCGGGATCGAGGTAGGTCTCGCGCCGTTCGTCCCACACCGGCTGGTGGTCGCCGTCGAACCGGACTACTGACGTGTCAGGCCACCAGACCTGGTGGTAGGTGGCGGCGAGCACCTGGCGCAGCTCGGTGCGCGAGACGGTGCCCCGCATCGCGATATGCATGTGCGGAGCGAGCCGCCGCTGCGGTTCGACGGCCGCGAAGTATTGCACGTCGTAGCCGACATACCGGCGCATGTTCTGGACGAACCTGTCGAACAGCGCCGCGAAGTGCAGCGCATCCCTTGCGGCCCGGCCGTAGTCGTACCTGTTCGGCTCGGCCGGAGTGCCGTCGCTGCGCACACGCCCGTAGCTCGGGCAGGTCAGCGTGACGAACATGGATGGGCGGAAGGTCTTGCCGTCCGGTGCCGTGTAGGTCTTGCCCACGGTCCGGGCGGCTACCTTGCGGCGCGGCAGCTCCGGCGCGTCCTGCCGCCGCCTGGTGGATCTGTGCCGTCGTGCCGGACGGCTAGGCAGCACGTTCCCGCGTAGGCCCGCGAGGGTGATCTCCTCATCCAGCTCACGGTTCAGCGCGTCCTGCTCGGCCGTGTCGCCGCCCTTGGCCTCGGACCGGTCCCTCTCAGCCTGGGTCTCAGAGCGCTTTTCGATTAGCCAGCGCTGCCAGTCGTTGGCGTCGTCCGGTTCGATCACCGGCTCGTGGTCGAGGTGCCACCCTTCCCGGCACTGTGCGGATCGCAGCGTCCTGGCCCGTTCGGCGCAGGGCGCGCAGACCGAGGCGAGCGTATGACCGCACGGTACGAGCACCTGGGAGACCTCGCCCGTGGCCAGGTCGGTACGGCGAAGCTGGACCGGGCGCAGGCACCCCCCATGCTCGATGGCTATTTCCTTGACCACATCGCGGGCCAGCGGCATCGACAGCCGCTCGGCGCGTGTCCCCCGGTTGGTCCCCGTGTTGGTCACAGGCGCCCCCCGTACTGCCAGCCGCCACCGTCCCAGCGTTCGGCGTGGCCGCATGCACGGCATTCGGCGCGCAGCCACCGCCGCCCGATGTCCTCCACCATCAGTTCGTGGCCGCATGAGGGACACGGCTCGTCGGTCTGCCACACGGTCACCGGCATCAACGGGCATCACCGCCAGCCGTGACCAGCACGGGAGTAACCGCCGCGACCATCGCGTGAATGTCCTCGTCGGACACGAACGCGGCCCGCACTCGTACCGGGTCGGGTGAGGTTTCCAGGCGGACATAGCCAACTCCGGCCCCGATCTGGGGCAATGGTGAGATCTCGTCGGCAAGTGCCCCGCGGTCGCGGGCACCGTCGCCGAGCACCATGTCCACCTGCTCGGATTCATCGAGCCGCAGCGCGATCCGGGTAGGGAACAGATTCCGCAGGCTGATCACGTCTTTGCGCGGGTCTTGCAACGCGCCTACCACGCAGACCCCGACTGACCGGCCCTGGCTAGTCAGTGTCGCTATCGCGGCCTCAGCGCGCTTGCGCAAGTCCCGTTCGGGCTGGTAGGCAGTCAGGAATGCCAGCTCGTCGATCAGCACGACCAGGAACGGGAAGTCGGTCGATGGCGTGAAGGTCCGGGTCTTGCCCCCGAACTGTGCCGCCCGCTCGTGCATCTCCGCGACGGCCGATTCCAGCAGTCCCACCATTGCCGCTGGCGTGTCTGCGTAGCGGTCGAAGATGGCCCGGCCATAGGACAGTTCCATCCGCTTCGGGTCGAGCGCCCAGACGCGAACCCAGCCACCGATGATGGCGGTCAGTAGCGCGCGGATCAGGGACCAGATCACCGATCCTTTGCCCGATCCTGTCGCACCCGCGATCAGCACGTGCGTGGACAGCAGGCGCAGCAGCCACGGTGAGCCGTTCTCGCACCGCCCCACGGGCAGTGCGGAGAGATTGACCTCGGCGCGCATCGGCAGCGCTGATATCGGCTGGCTGAGGGTGTCAGCACGGACCAGCTCCAGCGTCACCATTCCAGGGGCCGCAGTGCGGACCCGGCACAAGCGGACCTTGAACGCATGCGCGAGGTTCTCGGCCCGGTCGGCGAAGTTACCCGGGGCCTGTCCGGTCACCAGGGTTACGGTCACCAGGTCCACGGCCCCCGTCACCCGCACGCGACCGAGCACCGGCAACATGACCTTGCCCCGGTACGTCGGCGCGAGCCCGGCGAGCGTCATCGCAGAGTGCCAGTGCCGCCGGTAGAACCAGCGCCGCCACTTATCACGCGAGGGGTTGGCGACGAACCGCGTGAACCAGTCAGGCCGCAGGACTCGCAGCCCGATCAGTGCCGCGACCACGAGCACGGCCAGGCCGACAAGGCCGGGCCAGCGCAGGTTAAGCCAAGTGAGGATGACCACCCCCGCCACGGCATCCAGCAGCGGATGAGTGATTAGGAACCAGGTGACCCGCCACAGCAGCCGAAGGAGCTGGACGAGCCAGATCACCCCCTCCGGGGTGCGGTAAACCGGTGACCGCCATACCGGGGAGGCGAAGGGGTCCGGGTTGTCAACTTGGGCGATCTGCTCGCCCGTGACGTTACGCATTACCATGGAGTCCTCTCGAAGGTTTGCTGACCTGGGGAGATACGGGGCGGCTAGAGGTGCGAACTCCAGCCGCCCCACCAGTGATCACTAGGCCGCGCTCTGGGCGCTATCCGGCCTGTACAGACGCTCGACTTCGGCCTCGAACTGCTCCACCGACCGCGCCAGCTCACGCGCGAACGTCACCGCCTGCTCGCTGACCCCCGTCTTCCGGTCGGCCAGCGATATCGACAGCGAGACACCGGGGAACACGACGCGCAGGATCGGGCTCGTGTCCGGGTAGGTGTGGCAGATGACCCATGCGCCCTCACCTGCGTGAGCGCTGATGTTCGCGCTCGACGTGTGGGCACCGCTCATGCCGCCGCCTCCTTGGTGTCCGAGCCAGAACGGCCACCGTGGCGGCCGGGAGCACGAACCCCTGTTGCCTTGAGCGAGTACGCGAGCCGCCCGGCTTGCGTGACATACGGCGTCACGGTCAGCCCCGCGAACTCCACCGCCACGAACGGCGAGCCTGACGACGACGGCGGCAGCACCGGCTGATGCTCGGCCGCTACCTTCACCTTCACCGTCCGGTTGCGTGCCTCTGGATCGGCGTCGATCACCTCGACCACCCACAACGGCAGGCCGCTCGCCTTGTCCTTGGACTGGACGAACCGGTCGCCGCTCGATGCGTCGAAGTCCCGCACGGGCTCAAATGTCCCGGCCGCGTACACACCGGCTGGGAACACGTGTCCGAACTCGACTGGGATCGGACCTTGAAGTGCCATGACCCTGCTACCTCCAATGACAGATTCTTGTTTTGTCACAACCTGTCCTAACAGGTTGTGAGCCCAAAGTACCTAGGGCAACCTGTCATGTCAAGTGTGAGATTGGAGAGAATCTGTCCTGATCTGAGGCGCTCAGGTGAGCGGGTAGACGTCCCGCAGTTCGTGTCGGTCGCCGGGTAGCACCGCGTCCACGAGTTGCCGTGCAACGCCGTTGGCATCGTGCCCGGTGACCAGCACGTTCAGCACAGGCGCACCCTGGTCGATCTTCAGGACCGCAGCCTCATCGGCGTTTGCGGCGCGGGCGATGACACGCTCTACAGCGTGATCCAGCCGCACGCCCTTCCGCTGCTGGAGGTGACGCCGAATGCCTTCGTGCATCGGCTCAGGTGACGCCAGGGCGGTGCCTGCCGCCAGGTCGAGAGGGAACCAGGCCGAGACAAGCTCGACCGGCTCGTCCCCGTCGCTCATCACGAACTGGCGCAAGAACGCCTTCGATCCCGCTGGCAGGTCCAGCAACGTCGTAACCCTGGCAGGCGCGACAACGATCCCAGCTTGCAGCAGGTCAGCCGCCACGTCAGACTCCGCTCGCTCCAGCATGTTCTGACCGGGCTGGCCCGGCTCGGCGATGTTCAGCGGCACCCGGCCGCGCACGAAGGAGCCCCGGCCCGTCTGGGTGTCGAGCCACCCCTCCTGACGAAGGATGCGCAGGGCCTCGATCACAGTGGGGCGGGAAACGCCGAACTCCTGCACCAGGTCATGCTGCGAGGGCAGCAGCGCCCCTGGCGGGTACGTGCCGTCCTCGATCCGCGACCGCAGTACGCGGACCAGGCGCTCATACTTCGGCGAAGTCTCGCCGGGTGCCTCTGCCATGACAACCGCCGTCACTTTGTGTAGATGACCTAACAAGCAGGCTAGCGATCACCTTTGGTGCGTGCAAGTGGTCCTTGACATTCGCCCGGACAGCCTCTCTGGTCCGGGTCTTACAGGGCGAAGAGGGCGTAGACGACCTTGCCGCCCTCCGGGCAGCGGAAGAAGCCCCATCGGTGGCACATTGTCGCCACAATCAGCAGCCCGTTGCCGTGCCCATCTGACTCGTCACCGTCCAGTTCGCTAGCGATGTCGGGCTCTCGTAGCTCTGGTGCCGCCTGTACGCCGTCCCAGACTTCCACGACCAGCCACGAGGGATCGGCGAGCAGGTGCACGCCCACCGGCGTGTCCATCCCGAAGCGCCATGTGGCCTGGAGTGCATTGGTCAGCAGCTCAGAGAGAACGAGTTCGGCCACCCTGGACACGTGAGCTAGGCCCCACTCGGCGAGGACAACCCTCGTGTGCATGCGGGCG
>DASYYE010000250.1:0-2610 GCA_035946955.1 Streptosporangiaceae bacterium
AACCTCACCACCCTGACCTGGCTGAACCTGGGCGGCAACCAGCTGACCGCGCTGCCCCAATCGCTCGGCGACCTCACCACCCTCACCGGGCTGGACCTGGGCGGCAACCAGCTGACCGCCCTACCGCAGTTCCTCGGGAACCTCACCACCCTCACCGGGCTGGACCTCTCCGACAACGAACTGACCGCGCTGCCGCAGTGGCTCGGCAACCTCACCACCCTGACCTGGCTGAACCTGGGCGGCAATCCTCTGGCCAGTCCGCCGCCGCAGATCGTGGCGAACGGCACGCAGGCAGTGCTGGCGTTCCTACGCGAAACCAGCGAGGCGGCGGGCGCATGACCTCCAGCCCAGCGCCGCACCGGCCCACCGACCGCCCCTTCGTGAGCCACGACCGGGACCATGCACCTGAGCACGTCATGCTGGCCTGACAAAACTCGACCTAGGTGACCGGGCCGCCGCCGGGTCCGTTGACATTGGGGATCAGCTTGCCCAGTTCGACGCCGCTCGAGAGCAGGCGGAAGACCGCTCGAACACCCCAGACGCCAGGATCAGCCATGCGGCGGTAGGAGAGCATGTTGCGCTCGATCAGGGTCCACCTGGCGGCCGGGCTCTGCAGGGTCGCCGTCGACTGCGGGGATCGGCCTGGTGATCGTTGTCAATCCTACTTGGTACACCTATTCCAGCCTGCGGTTTTGGCGATTCGGCGCAGAGAGCGCGTACGGCCACACCCAGGGTTGTGGCTACAGGGCCCAGCTGAGCAACCAGTACCACGAACAGATCATCGGTGCGCAAGCGCACGTTGTGTCCTCGTCTGCTGCGCGTAACGCGGGCCCGTGTGGTCCGCCGGTGTCGTGCGGCGGACCACACGGTTTCTGCAGTGTGCCGCCCTCGACGGGCGGGTTGCGGGTTCTAGGCCACCGCGACGCTCACGATGTAGGGCAGTCCGGTGATTGCACCGGTCACGGCGTTGGTCCGCGCGTCGACGCCCGGGAGGGCAACCGTGTCCACCACCCGGGCCAGGGCGCTTAGAACTCATAAACAGAATCGACGCCTCTGAGCTGCTGGACCAGACGTGCATCAACCCTTGTCCTGGGTTGATCGACGGATCGCAGCCATCAGGTCCCGGTTAACGCTTGCCGGGTTGCGTCCCGGCCAATGGCCGATAGCGGCTCCCACCCTCCCGGAAATACTTCACTCCAGATAGGTCAGCAAAGACCGGTCTGTGCTGTAGCATTCTGGCGCGCAGGCGCCGCCCGCCGATCCGGGCAGGGGAACAGACCTATCCCCCTTTCCGGACGGATCGCGCTGGCGGTACGCGCCAATGGCGGTCGACGCCCCGGCCCGCCCGCATCACGCACCGGCCGGTCTATGGCCGATGCGTTGCGCGGTCAGCCACTACGGGACCACCACAATCCGGACCGGATACCAGGTCGCGACGCTCGCGTTCACCGCGGCCGGTGTCCACGACCACGAGGGAGTTTCACGTGCCGTCCCCAAAAACCTTGTACCGCACCACGCGCACGCCTCGAGGGTCGCGAAGCGCGTTGACCGTGCCGTCATCACGACCTCGGGCGCTTGGGCGGCAGCCGCGTAGGCGGCTCGTCGTTGTCGCCGCCGTCGCCGCCGTGCTCGCCGCCGGCGGAGGAGGCCTGGCCTGGGCGAGCATCCCGGACGGTAACGGGGTGTTCAACGCCCGCGTGGACAACACCAGCGGCGCTGTGCGCATCATCGACACCACGACGCAGACCTGCGGCACATCCGAGACACCCATCGCCTGGAACCAGCAGGGCCCCGCGGGCCCACAAGGACCCAGCGGACCAGCCGGGGTGGGCGCTCCAGGACCCGCAGGCCCGCCCGGGGCCGGCAGTATCGCAGCCACCGGGAACGCGGCAGGCCCCATCCCTGAACCGGCCGCCGACTACCACACCGGACCCACCAAGGTCCTTACCGCGCCCTTCACCCTCACCACGGCCGGGTTCGTGCACGCGCTGGCCTACGGACAATTGAATCTCCAACCCACCTCCACCTGCGGCGGCAGCCAGATCCTTCTGCCCGGCGCCCACCTCGACTTGACCATCGACGGGACCAGCGTTCCAGGACCTACCTCGTTAGGTGACTTGGCGACGGTCTACCCAAGCAGAGACGCAGGCACACTCAGCAGTGCTAACACCATCGGGACGGATGTATGGCTTAACGCCGGAGCCCACACACTGACGATCGACTATTACCCCTACTTTTGCACCGAGACGCACGGCACCCACGGCACCGCCACAATCAGCAACCTGCACCTGGAAGCCGTCACCTACTAGCACACACAAGATCAACGGTGAAAGCGGCGGCAGACATCTGAAGCAGGCCCGGTCTGTCCACCACACCGGATCAACTTCACGTTCAACACGGTTCGACAATACGACGGTTGTCAATCCTGCTTGATACACCTATTCCGAACTGCGGTTTTGGCAGTTCCAGGCCGGAGTGCGCCCGGGGCGGGCGCAGAGGGCGGGGTTTCTCCTCAGCGGCAGTCGCCTGGAAACCCCTCCAGTGCGCTGAGGAGAAACCCCGCCCGACCACCGAACCACCCACCTATCCGACGGCCTTCGACAATATGCG
>DASYYE010000251.1:0-20006 GCA_035946955.1 Streptosporangiaceae bacterium
CAGGTTCTTGTCCGGTAGCGCGGTGTCGATGATGGCGCGGAGCAGGAACGGGGAGGCGACCGTGACGAGGGAAGAGGCGGCGATGAGGATGGTGACGAGCGCCATCTGCCAGCGGTAGGGGGCGAACAGCCACCCGATACGGCGCAGGGACACCTCGCGGGCCTGCGCCTTCTCCGCGGCCGTGACCGTCCTCGGGCCGCGGGTCCGGCCGCTGGGACTGATATCTCGATTCATAGGTGGCGATGCCAAGAAGTGCTCGATTCTGTCGGGTTGGGCTCGCGCTCGGCCGCGCGGGCCCGGGGGACCATTATTGAGGTAACCTCAATGTGAGGGTACAACAGGAGAGGCTGGTACTCTATTCCGGTGTCCCAGGACCGCGACACGGACATCCCACCCGACTCCGGCAGTGACGAGACTCTGTCGGAAGCCTTCCGGTCCGTCGCGCGCCAGTTGCGCGACACGTCGCAGGACTTCCTGGCGCCCTGGGACATCACCCCTTCCCAGCTGAGGGCCCTGCGCGTGCTGACGCGCTATGGTGCCATGCGCCTGTCGGAGCTTTCTGGCAAGCTGCATATCGCGGCGCGCTCGACCACCGAGGTCGTCGACGCCCTCGAAGCGCGCGGCCTGGCAGGGCGGCGGCCCGATCCCGGCGATCGGCGGGCCACCCTGGTCGAGGTCACCGAGCACGGCGCCGGCGTCCTGGACGCGATCCGCGAGGCCCGCGGAACCGAGGCCGAGCGGGTCTTCGACCGGCTCAGCCGGACCGACCGGGCACACCTCGCCCGTATTCTCCGCAAGCTAAGAGACTGACCCGGGCTATGGCTGGCTGACTTCGGCGCACCATGGCCACCTGCGTGATGATGAAGAGATGCGTGTACTGGTTCCACTACCTGACCGAGACTTCGATGTGACAGAGGTCGCGGTGCCGTGGCGGGTGTTGCGGGATGCGGGGCACGAGCTGGTCTTCGCCACCGAGCGGGCCGGCACTGTGCCGGCCGCAGACCCCCGGCTGCTGACCGGCGTGGTCTTCGGGCAGCTGGGTGCTCAGCCCGAGGCCAAGCGCTACTACGCCGAGCTGGCCAACGCCCCGGAGTTCAGGGCCACGCAGGCATGGGAGGCGCTGGAGCCGGCCGCCTTCGATGGCTTGCTGCTGCCTGGCGGGCACGCTCCGGGGATGCGTCAGTACCTCGGCTCCGCGCTGCTGCGTGACCAGGTCGCCCGGTTCTGGGCGCTGGGCAGGCCGGTGGGCGCGATCTGCCACGGCGTCCTGGTGCTGGCCCGGACCCGCGCCCTCGCCACTGGCCGCAGCGTGCTGGCCGGCCGCCAGACGACATGCCTGCCCAAGTACATGGAACGCACCGCCTACCTGGCCACCGCGTGGCGGCTCGGCCGCTACTACCGGACATACCCTGCCTACGTCGAGGACGAGGTAAGAGCAGCACTGGACAACCCGGCCAGCCAGTTCCAGCGAGGACCCAGAGTGCTCACATCGCGCGGCAGCGCAGCCGACGATACGCACACCTTCGCCGTGACCGACGGCAATTACCTATCCGCGCGCTGGCCCGGCGACGCCTACCTGTTCGCCCGCCGATTCTCCGCCCTCCTGTATTCCTCTGCCCAGTCCGGTCGCTAACTCGTGAGCCAGCCGTGGGCGAGTGGCGTTCAGCCAGGCCGACGACTGACCCCGGCGCCGGGGACCGGCCGAGCCAGGCGGCGGTACTCGCCAGGTCGGCCGGGACCGCCATTTACATATGCCGATATCGGAATATGATGACCGGGTGGCCAGATCTTCGACGACGTCGGATGTCTTCAACGCGATCGCCGAGGCCGGCCGCCGGGAAATCCTGGACGTGCTGATGACAGGGGAGAAGGCGGTCGGGGCGATCGCGGACGGCCTCTCGATGACCCAGCCCCAGGTCTCAAAACACCTGCGGGTGCTCAGCGAGGTGGGACTCGTCAGGTGCCGGGCGCAGGGACGCCGCCGGCTGTACCGCCTGGCGCCCGAACACCTGCGGCCCCTGCACGACTGGCTGGCCAAGTACGAACAGGCGTGCAACGGCCGGCTGGACCGGATCGAGGACTACCTGCAAGACCTACAGCAACAAGGAGAGCAGCAGTGACACCTGACCGGCACGGATCAGCAGCCATCGAATTCCCGGACGAGCTCGAGATCCTCATCACCCGGGAGTTCGACGCCCCGATCGGACTCGTCTTCGACGTATTGACCAAGCCCGAACATGTGAGCAAATGGGGCGCTACACACCCGGACCAGACGAAGGAGTGCTCGATCGACCTGCGCATCGGAGGGAACTACCACCACGTCTTCGCGACCGAGGACGGGACCGAGTGCTCGTTCCGGGGAACCTACCTGGAGGTCGAGCCGCCGATCCGGACCGTGAAGACGTGGCTGTTCGACGGCTGGCCGGATGTAGAGGCGGTCGAGACCATGCAGCTGCACGAAACTGACGGAGTGACGACGCTCACGATGAGGCTGGCGTTCCGCGACAAGGCTGGCCGTGACCACATGACCAGGTTCGACGGCCAGCAGGACAGCTTCGACGAGATGGAAGACATCCTCAGGTCACTACTCGGACCGGAGGGAACGGTCTCTTAGTAGCTGAGGTTCGAAGCCAGGCTTCAATGCCTCGCTAGCAACCGTCCTCCGTGCTCAAGAGTGACTGCCAGGGTCACTGTCACGTTTGACAGCGCGAGGTCCCAGCCCGCGCCGGTGCAGGCGCTAGAGGAGGCGCACGACACTGTACTGAGGCTGCTGTCGAAGGCGCCGGCGGGGTTGGCGGCGGGCTCACGCTCCCACCGGGTGCCGTTCCAGGCATCAGCGAGCAGCACAGTGGCTCCATTCGCTGTGTGGTACGCCCCGAGGGCGGTGCAAGCCCGCGCCGAGGCGCAGGACACGGCGTTCAGCCAGCTTCCGAAGGATGAGGCGCTGGGGGTGGGCTGGATCGCCCACTGCTGGCCGTTCCACCGTTCGGCGAGCGTCAGCTCACCGCCTGTGCTGGTGGTGTGCGAGCCGACGGCCGTGCAGGCCTGCAGCGATGTGCATGACACCCCGCTGAGAACCGTGCCGGATGGGCGTGCGGTGGCCTGGACGCTCCAGTGCGAGCCGTTCCAGGATTCGGCCAGGGCCAACTGGCGGCCTGACGTGCTGGTGTATTCCCCGACCGCCGTGCAGTTGCGCGCCGAGAAGCACGATATCCCGGACAGGCTGCTCTCCCTTGTTCCAGTGGGGACCGGAACAGGCAGGACGCGCCAGCGGGCGCCGTCCCATTCCTCGGCCAGCGGCAGCGGTCCCTTGAGGTGGTCACCGACGGCGATGCAGCGGCGCACCGAAGCACACGACACCCCGAACAGCCTGGCGCCGCCCGCGTGAGCGGGCCGTGGTATGGGCTGGATGGCCCAGCGGGTACCGTTCCACCGCTCCGCCAGGGCACGAGTGACGGAGATGCTGGTGCTGAATCCCACGGCGGTGCAGGCGCGGGCGGATGTGCATGATACGCCGTCGAGGAAGCTCTCGAGGTTCCTGGCTGGGTTGGGGGTGGGCTGGATAGCCCAGTCCATGCCGTTCCAGCGCTCGGCCAGCGGCGCGAACAGCCCGGTGCTGGTCACGTAGTCACCAGCGGCTGTGCAGGCCTGCGCCGACGTGCATGAGACGCCATTGAACTCGCTGTAGGTGGCTGCGCCAGTCCGGTTGCGGGTGGGCTGAACGTCCCAGCGGGTGCCGTTCCAGGCTTCGGCCAAGGTCAGCGCCGGCACGGGGAAGCCAGCCACGATGGACAGGGGCAGTTGGACGACGTAGCTTCCGGCCGCGACGCAGGTGCCTGCCGAGGTGCACGAGACCGCCGACAACCCAGTACCTGCAGAGTGAGCAGGGCTGGCGGTGGGCTGGATGGCCCAGCGGGTGCCGTCCCAGGCCTCGGCCAGCGTCACCTGGATCCCAGCCTGGCGGCCGGTGCCCGGGGAAGACCCGGCCGCGGTGCAGGCGCGCGGCGAGGTGCACGAGACCGCCAGCAGTTCGCTGCCACTGTGGATGCCAGGGGGAGGCGCTGGACTCGGGGTGGGCTGGATGTGCCAGTTCTTCCCGTTCCAGGCCTCGGCCAGCACGGCCGTGACTCCAGGCGAAGCCAGATCTGGGCTGTAGTTCCCGGTGGCAGTGCAGGCGCGCAGCGCGGGGCAGGAGACCGCGAACAGCACCGTGCCGATGGATCCGGCGGGGTTAGGGGTGGGCTGGATGGCCCAGTGGGTGCCGTCCCAGGTCTCGGCCAGCGTCACCTGGGTTCTGGCGCTGGTGACAGAGAAACCCACCGCGGTGCAGACATTCGGGGAGGCACACGACACCCCGTTGAACTGGGCGCCAAGTGCCCGGCTGGGGTCGGGGGTGGGCTGGATGGCCCAGTGGGTGCCGTTCCAGGTCTCGGCCAGCGTCACCAGCTTCCCGGTAGTGTTGGACGCCGCGCCGACGGCCGTGCAGGCACGTGCAGAGGTGCAAGACACGGTGAACAACCCATTGTTCTGGTATCCGGCGAGGCCAGGGGTGGACTGGATCGCCCAGTGGGTGCCGTTCCAGGTCTCGGCCAGCGTCTGGATGGTATTTCCGGTCCGGTCGAAGTGGTAGCCGACGGCGGTGCAGGCATCCGCCGAGGTGCACGACACCCCGGACAGAATGCTCCAGACCGCGCCAGGCGGACTGGGGGTGGCCTGGATACGCCAGCCGATGCCGTTCCACCGCTCAGCCAAGGTCAGCTCAGTGCCGAAGATATTCTCATAGCTCCCGACCGCGGTGCACTCCGTCGGGCTGGTACACGAGTCCGCGGCCAGGGAGCTGTTGCGCATGGCCGGGTCAGGGGACGGCTGTACCCGCCACGGCCCTGCCACACCTGCGCGCGGGCCGGCTGGCCCCGACTCTGGCAGCAACCCGCCACGGCCAGCTACGCCCGCCCGCCACAGGCGGTCAAACACCCCCGGCCCCCACCGGCCCGGCGCAAAGCCCGGCCGCGGCGGGACCCTGGCAGGTGCCAGGGAAACGCCCAGCCGAGGCAGCAGCCCGTTGGCAGGCCAAGACGGGCCCCTGGCAGGGCTGGGGGAGGAGACGGCAGCCGGGTCCCGGTTCGTGACCAGGGCAGGCATGGTGCCGACGTGCCCACCGGCGGTCACCGGCGCCAAGGCAGCGGCCAGTAGCCCGGCGGAAACCGCGGGAAAGAATCCGTGACGGTGATGGGACCACAAGGACATGCCGGCCTCCCGAACCAAGAGCTACTCGCCCATTGAGACCGTCCGGCACCGGCATCGGTTGCAACGGGAGCCAGAAATCCCGTCTGGCGCGGCCTTCGCCCACGCGGCCAGCGCAGACCGCCGCTGCGGGTAGCCACCGTCAGCGGGATCCAGGACAGACACGTTGCGATGGCTCGGTAGCGCATCAGGCACCCGCTATCGAGAACCAAGCAGGCCGCCGGGGTCGTGCACGGCCCGGCCGCCGACGATGGTGAAGGCGGGTGTGAGGTCGGCCAGGCCGGATAACACCCGCCAAATGTACGGTGTTTCCGCCCGGCCCCCACTCAGCCGGCCGCTCTGCCGTAGGACGGCGGTGGGCCGCTGGGGTAACGAAACGCCTTTCCACCTTTCAGGCACAAATGAGCGTGGAAATGGCGTCCCTGCTGCCTCGAAGACCAGATCAGGGTTTACGCAGAGACGCGGCAAGGGGAGGGTCGCTGACAACGTTGTCATCCGTCGACCACTTTTACTCCTGAGTAACCCTGTCGTCAAGACCTTCCGGTTACTGGGGCGCGGGTGACGAAGCCCCCATGCCTGCTGGATCCCCACTGCTGCAGGTGGCGGTGGTTCTGGACCGGAACGGTCCTGGAGGCTGCGGTGCCGTGCGGAGAGTCTCGCCCTGGCGGTCGCCCCTGGCTACACCAGCAGCCTTGACCAGTATGCGCAAAAGGGGTAAAAAAGCTTCAGCAACGAGATTGACAACGTTGTCAGATGGCGTTGCCGGAACGCCCTGCCGCGGCGTGGCAAGGCGCGTATGGAACGCGCCATTTTCGTATTCACCCTGTCGAAAGGTGGACAGGCGTGTCCTTACCGGAATGGGTACGGGCAAGAAGGCCGGCGTCGCGCGGGAAGACCCTCGTGGCACCGTGGCGGCCGGGTCCACCCTCGAAGCGCTGTCCACTGATGAAGTCACGGTCACCGCCGCATTGGGCGGGCGGTCGCAGGCGGCCAACCGCATTAGGCGAGCAGGGCACCGGGGTGGACGCGAGGGGCGGGACGGTCAATCACCTACTGGATGTGAGGAGTTTCGATGAGACGCAGGTTGTTGCGCGTCGGCCCGCCTCTGGGTTTTCCGGCTGGGCCGTTAGTGCTGGTGTCGGCGGCCGGGCTGGTGTTCGGCGCCGGGTTCGTGGTGTCGCCGGCGTTCGCGGGCACGGCCGGATCGGGCGTTGCCCGGCCGGGGTTGGTGACTGATCCGGCGTCGATGGTGAACACGAAGGTGCAGACCGGGATCGGGGACGACTTCCCAGGTTCGCAGGCGCCGTTCGGGATGATCCAGTGGTCGCCGAACATGCAGAGCCGGTCGGCGGGCGGTAACTACGACAACAGCAGTACGCAACTGCTCGGGTACGCGCTGACGAACCTGGCGGGTCCGGGCTGCGGCGCGATGGGTGACGACCCGGTCATGCCGATGACGGGTGCTGCGCCCAGCAACGTGAACGGCACGATGGTCTCCTACGACCACTCGACTGAGGTGTCCACGGCGGGGTACTTCTCGGCGAAGTCGAGCAACGACACGATCCAGACGGAGCTGACGACGACGCAGCGCACCGGCATGGCGCGGTTCATGTTCCCGTCGACCGCGCAGGCGGACGTGCTGGTCAAGTTGCGGGACAGCCAGAACCAGACGTCGACCGACCCGTCGACGGCGCAGATCGTGTCGAACACCGAGGTGACAGGCACGACCGTGTCGGGCCACTTCTGCGGCGACGTCGCCACGTACACGCTGCACTTCGACATGGTGTTCGACCAGCCGTTCACGTCGAAGATCCTGGGTAACGGCAGCAGCGGCCCGAACGGCATCTTCCTGCAGTTCAACACCACCTCCAGCCAGGTGGTGCAGGCCAAGGTCGGCGTGTCGTTCGTGTCCACCGCGAACGCGAAGCTGAACCTGCAGACGGAGAATCCGAACTGGGACTTCAACGCGGTCCGCACGGCCACGCACAACGCGTGGAACTCCTACCTTGGCAAGATCCAGATAGCCGGCGGGACGATGAACCAGCGGATCCTGTTCTACTCGGACCTGTACCACGTGCTTCAATTCCCGGACGCGGTCAGCGACGTGAACGGCCAGTACATGGGCTTCGACCACCAGGTCCACACGGTCGTCGCCGGGCAGTCGGCCCACTACGAGAACTTCTCCGGCTGGGACATCTACCACAACGAGGCCTCCCTGGCGGCGCTGCTCGCGCCGAAGGAGACCGGGGACATGGCCACCTCGATGATGGAGGCCTATCAGCAGATCAAGCTGATCCCGGAGTGGGGCTTCATGAACTCGAAGAACGGCGTCATGATCGGCGACCCGGCGCCGGCGGAGGTGGCCCAGTACTACGCGTTCGGGGCGCGCAGCGTGGATGACCAGCAACTGCTGGCCGACCTGGTCAAGCAGGCCACCACGGACAACCCGATCCGCGGGAACACGAGCACCTACGACCAACTCGGGTACACCCCGAACGACCCGTCGACGACGGTCGAGTGGACGCAGGAAGATTTCGCTCTGTCGAGGCTGGCGCTCAGCCTGGGCGACACGAAGGACGCGAACTTCCTGGCCAAGCGGGCCACTAACTGGAAGAACATCTTCGACCCCTCGACCGGGTACCTGTCCCCGCGTAACTCGGACGGCTCGTTCGTGCACGTGACGGGCTCGGACACCTCCGACTATGTGGAGGGCTCGGCGGCGGAGTACCGGTTCCAGGTGCCTACCGACCAGCCGGTCCAAGCGCAGATGCTGGGCGGCGACTCGGCCACCAACTCGCTGCTGGACAGCCTGTTCCGGGCCTTCAACGGCCAGACCCCGACGGTGTCGCTGCTGACCAACGAGTTCGACCTGGGCCAGCCCTGGTTCTACAACTGGACCGGCGAGCCCTCGCACACCCAGTCGGTGGTGCACCGCTGGCTGGACAGCACCTACCGCGACGATTGCTGCACGTTCCCCAACAACGACGATCTGGGCACGATGAGCGCCCAGTATGTCTGGGCCAGCATGGGCATCTACCCCGAGGATCTCGGCATCGCCGACGTGACCCTCAACTCCCCGACCTTTACTAAGGTTCTCATCCACCTCACCTCCGGCAAGACACTCAGCATCACGGCTCCGGCGGCGTCGAAGTCGAACTACTACATCCAGTCAATGAAGGTCAATGGCACGGCGAGCACCAAGACCTGGGCGCCGGCCTCTATGTTCACCAATGGCGGCACACTCAACTTCACCCTCGGCTCGTCCCCGTCCAATTGGGGCACCGGCAGCGGCGACATCCCGCCCTACTACGACGGCACCACCACCCCAACCGGCGGCTGAGTGAGAGTGCGGGCGTCGGCTCAGCCGATGCCCGCACTTTTCAGTGCGGCTGGACTGCCACAACGCCGCGAACCAGAGCTTGGACGCCGACCAACTGGGCGCGGACGACCGCGAGTCCCTGGGGTAACCCCTAATTCCTGACAACGACGATGACAGTAAACCGCGTCTGGTCCGGCTTGCACCGCAGAGCCTCACCGCAGGCAGAACGCCTGGCCGTGATTGCTGCCCTGCCGTCGGTGAGGGCAGTGAAATCGGCCCTCACCGGGATGCAGCCGAGCCCGGGTATGTCAGGGCAGCTCCTAGGCCTGGGCAGCAGCACAGGCGGTCCATCCTGCCGTAGCACGCTTGGCGCCGAACTGCCGGTCACGTGCCAGTAACTGCTTGAGAGAATCAGCTCGATCCGATCCCTGGCCCTGGCGGACAACGTCTTGCCATTGGCGTCATTGCGCACCACGATCACCATAGGGCCGCCAGCGGCGGGACCACTGGTGCTGGACGCAGCCGTCCCGCACCCGGTAGACGTCATGATGATGACGACAGATACCGCCACTACAGCCAACATCAGCCGATGGCCTTGGGCAAAGCCCTGGAACAACATAGATCCTCCCATCGCGCACTCGCTGTGTCCTTGGACGGCTCCGGCAGGCAAGCGGTTCCAGGAACCACATGTGACTACTTACCGTGGTCGAAACGTCGGCGGTGCGTGATCGCCAGTGGGAGAGAGGATGGCCACGCCTGTCGGCCAATAAGCAGGCCCCGGCGGGATCGCGATCGCCGGGGCCTGGCGGGTTGGCTACCCGGTCACCGTCAGTGACTGCGTGGAGATGGGGGCGGCGCCGACGCCGGGGAATGCCGATCCGACGCCGCTGAACATCACCAGCGTGACGGTGTACGTTCCCGCTTTGCTGTATGTGTGCTTCGGAGACTTGCCCGAGCCGGTGGTGCCGTCGCCGAATTCCCACAGATATGTCATTACCGGCTGCGCGCTGACGGTACCCAGTGCGGAGAAGCTCACCGAATGTCCTACCGTCGGCTGCGCCGGTGTGAACGTGAAGCCAGTGGTGGTCCCGCTGTGGCCCGTGGTGACGATGCCGCCGTTGCCCGTGGACGTGCCGTTCTTGGTCATGATGGTCAGGCCGACGGAGTAGGCGCCCGCAGATGGGAAGGTGTGCGAGATTGTCGGCGTCTTCTGCTCGATCGTCTGCGCACCGTTGGCGTCGTTGAACTGCCAGACGTATTCGGCAATGCCGCCGGGTGCGCTCGAGCCGCTAGCGTCGAACTTCAGGGTCAGCCCCGAGCCTGCGGTGACCGTGAACTTTGCCGTCGGCCGTGACACCGTCGGCGTGAGCCGCTGCAGGCACGAATGGGTCTGATTGCTCCACTCCTCCTGGAACCAGTAGAACTGGCCATTGATCACCTGGTTGTACTTGGCGCCGTTGTGCGTCCCCAGCGGGTTGCCGAACTGGCCCTCGCACTGATCGCCGACCTCTTGCCCCTGCTGAGCCCCAGCGCCGTTGGTCCAGGCGTCGGTGGGGATGGGGGCGGTGACCGATTCGTTCTGCTCGTGGCTGAGCCCGCCATTGATCTCTCCGCCGGCGATGTTGCCGGTGGGGTTGTTCCCGTCCTCACACCCGGGGTTGGTGGCGACGAACGGGTCATCGGCGTAGAACAGCATCGGTGACGGGGTGGTTTGCTGGTGGTACGCGCAAAAGAGAGCAAGGTGGGAGGGCTCACCCGCTGAGCAGCCACCGTAGGGCGGACTCGCGTTCGGGTTGTTGTTGAAGCAGCCCTCGACATGCGGGGGAGTGAGCAGGAAGTACTCGTGGCCGAGGTCGGTCTTCAGGTGGTGGGCGGCGACGAAGTGCTCCAGCTCTGCCTGGATCTGGGCGTCGGTCAGGCATGCCTTCACCGGCGTGGCAGCCGGGCACTGGGATGCCGGATACGGATCGGTGTCGGTCAGCGCACCGCCGAAGGTCGTCTTGTACTGCGCGAATGCGCCTGTCGAGTCTTGGTACTGGGCCGATACCGAGTCGACGTTCTGATGGCCGCCACTGTCGTGAGCCAGGCCCGTGAAGAAGGTGCTGAGACCCGAGACATAACCCGCCGGGTAGGCCGACAAACCTTTCGGGCTCCAGAGCACCATGTAGTCGGTGTTCGACGGCATCACCGGGCCGCCGTTGTAGTCCATGTTGGAGAACGCCAGGTCGAAGGGGGTTCTCTTCGCGCTCAGGAGCGGCACATAGGCTGGGGGATAGGCCGGCGCACGTGAGGCGTGGGCCACTGTATGTGACGTCAGCGGCGACGCAGCAGCCGCGGTGCTGATCGTCATGCCCAGCTGAGTTCCAGCGAGCGCAATGGCGACGCAGGCAGCAAGGACAATCCCAGATGGATGGATACGCATGTGCCGTCCTCACCCCGTCCCGCCGAGCCCGGGGCGGATTATCTCAGTTCCCAGGCGGGCCGGGGCAGCCCGCGCCGAGGACACTACCACAATGGACTAAAGGTCCGAAATACTGCCGTAGCGTCTAACCAGGCGGACGCTGACCACCGGGCCTCGGAATGGCCCCTGCCTTGGCAACAGGTCAGTTAACGCAGGGCGGAGCGGTTCTGACCACGCTCCCATTACAGAACACCCGCGAAGCGCATGCTGACTGCGCTGGTAACCGCCGTTCGGCGCGCCTGTCTCGGTCCGCGGAAGTTCCGCCCCCGCGCTACCGCCGTGCCTGATCACATCGATGATGCGATGCCACCTCACCCTGGCGGGCGCCAGCCTGGTCCATGCCGGCAAGCGGCGGTACCGGACGGGATCGTGACCCGGCCTGGGCCCTGTCGTGGGCCGGTCGTCGAGACACGATCCGCTGAGGACCAGTGAGAGAGGACCAGCCCATGAGGGGCGCGACGAGGACCGCGATAGAGGAGTTCCGGATTGACATCCCGCAGCAAAGCCTTGATGACCTTCACGGCCGGCTGAGCCGGGCGCGGTGGGCCAGTGACGTCCCCGGCCCGGACCCCGAAGACTACGGTGTGCGCCTGGCATGGGTGCGGGAGCTGGCCGAATACTGGAGGGACGGCTACGACTGGCGCGCAGCGGAGGCGAGGCTCAACACCTATCCGCAGTTCCTTACCCAGATCGATGGCCAGGACATCCATTTCCTGCATATCGAGTCGCCGGAGCCGGGCGCCATTCCGCTGATCTTGACCCACGGCTGGCCGGGCTCGGTCGTGGAATTCCTCGGCGTGATCGGCCCGCTGACCGATCCGCGGGCGCATGGCAAGGATCCCTCGATAGCCTTCGACCTGGTCATCCCCTCCCTGCCGGGGTTCGCGTTCTCAGCCCCGCTCCACGACCGGGGCTGGAGCACGCAGCGCACCGCCGCGGCCTGGGCCACGCTGATGCACCGCCTTGGCTACAAGCACTACGGTGCGGCCGGCAACGACGCCGGCTCGATGATCTCCCCGGAGATCGGGCGCCTGGACCCCGAGCACGTGATCGCCGTGCACGTAACCCAGGTCTTCTCCTTCCCCTCCGGCGACCCGGCTGAGTTCGCAGGCATGTCCGCTGAAGACGGTGCCGCGATGGCGAAACTGCAGTGGTTCATGGACCACAAGATCTCCTTCAACCAGCTGCAATCGCAGCAGCCGCAGACGCTGGCGCACGCGCTGGCCGACTCCCCGGTCGGCCTGCTCGGCTGGAACACCCAGCTCATGACCCCCGACGCGATGGGGGACAAGCAGCTCGATAAGGACTTCATCCTGACCAATGTCAGCTTGTACTGGTTCACCAACACCGGTGGATCCTCAGTCCGGTTCTATTACGAAGACGCACACGGCACACCACACACCGAGCCGACCACCGTCCCGCTCGGCGTCGCAGGGTTCGCCGGCGACTTCTCGGGCGTCCGGCGCTTCGCCGAGCGCGACCACAAGAACCTCATGCAGTGGAACATGCACCCAGAACCAGGCGGCCACTATGCCGCGTACCTGGAGCCAGACGTCCTCGCCGACGACATCCGCGGTTTCTACCGCCAATACCAGTAACGCTGCTAGACCTTCATGGGTGGCGGCCCGTTATCGGTCCGCCACCATCACTCATCAATGCCACGCGGACCACCTCTGCGTTCCAACCCGGCACTGGTGTCAGGGGCGTGTCCGGTCCAACGGTGTTGCACTGGTTGGTGCGAGCGTGTCAGGGTGGTCGCTGTGGCTAAAGGGGGCGAGCACGAGAGCGTGCCGGAACGGTGGAATGCCGTCGGGGCTGGTTCCAACATGTGGATGGACATGTCGCTGGACCCGAGGTTCGCGACAGGAACTGAACCAGAGGGCGAGCAGGCGACGCTGCTTTATTACCTCCGCAGGTACCGGCTGACGATGGAGATGAGGTGCGCTGACCTCGACACGGCCCAGCTCGCCGACCGGTCGGTGCCGCCCTCTACGATGTCCCTGCTTGGCCTTATCCGTCACATGGCCGACGTGGAACGTCACTGGTTCCGGCGCGTGATGGCGCAGGCCGACGCGCCGCCGCTGTACTGGTCGGATGACGTGCCGGACGCTGACTGGGCCGGCGCGGTTGCCGACCCGGCGGTCGTGGACGACGCCTGGCGGGCCTGGCGCGATGAGGTCGCCTTCGCCGAGAAGTTCGTCACCGATTCCCCCGACCCAGGCATGAAGGGTGCCATGCAGGATGGCACCAGCGTTGAGCTGCGCTCGATACTGGTCCACATGATTGAGGAGTACGCTCGTCACTGCGGGCACGCTGACCTGCTGCGGGAACGGATCGACGGCCGCGTCGGTCAGTGACGGCGGGCTAACTGTCACGGGCCGATGATTCAGCCTTCTGCTTCACAACCCTCCCAGCTCAGGAGACGTTGCAAGCCCCCCTTGGACCGCAGGGCTCCGGCGCGTTCCGGACTTGCCCTGTTTTGTCCAGTACGTGGTGGGATGGCCTGAGCGGCTTGTAGGTGCGGGCACGCCACGGTGATCATGTAGGTCTCTAAGGTCTGCATGAACGAGGTGTGGCGTGCCCGCAGTGGCATTGTCGCGCGTGGGTGCACGCGTGGTCGAGTCCAGTCCCGACGGTGAGGACCTGGCCGGCGGTGCGTGGCATCGCCTGGAAGCGCTCCCGGACCCGCGCTCGCCGCAGGGCCGTATCAAGCGGGCCGGCGGCGGCATCGTAGAGGCCTATCCGGAGCAGACCAGGGAGCGGCCTCCGCAGCGGTGCCTATCTGCATACAGGACCGGAGGAGTTGTATGCCCGGTACGGCTTCACGCGGGTTCGGAAGATCGCGAAGTGGCGGTGGGTAATGCGCACCAAGGTCTAGCCGCTGGCAAGCACACGATCGGCCTGTCGGGGATGCTGCTGAGGGAGACCGCGAGCTTCACCAGCGGCTAGGACCGGATGGGGTGCCCGCAGGCGGCTTGTGCTACCTGCTGGTACGGGCGATCCTTAGTCCCAGTCTTCCTGGTTGAGACGACGGTGAGCGGGGGACTGGTGACTGCTGCGCACTTGCTCGCGGGGCTGTACGCGGGACGGGACCTTGAGCGGTACCTGGTCCGCCAGCGGTGCAGTCCTGAGCCAGGGATGCGTCGCGTCGACCAGGCAGGTGGTGGGTACGTCTGCTGGCTGTATGAAGACAGTCGGTGGGGTCGTCAGGCGGTCATGCTGGATCACAGTGAGGCGCTGTCGTGGTGGTTAGGCGATCCATGGCTGCCAAACCAGCAGTTCGAGTATGGCGTGCTGGCTGATGGGGCCGAGATCGAGGCCGGGCAGGCGCAAGACAGCGACGCCTCGCTCACCCCGGCGCGCTGGGAGGAGGCCGTGGCGGCGCTGGAGTTCCATGTCACACTGCACACTGGTGTGCGTCCGCACGAGGTCGGCCCTGAATCAACCGAGACTTCCGCGCTGGTATACCAGCGGTTGCGCGACCGGCGTGCTGCCGCGCAGACCTACTGGTATGAGGGCCGCAGCCGCTGGGACGACCTTCGCGGTGCCTGCCCGGTCCGCAGCGACCTGCCGCCTATGCTGCGGTGCGTCGTGCTCGCCGAAGCGGCCGTGCTGCTCAGCCGCCGACCCCACGTCGAGACCTACATCGCAATCGGTGATGCGCCTGCAGGTATCGCGGCCGAGGCGGCGAACGTGCTGAGGCCGTTCGGTCTCCCCGCCCGCACTTATCGTCTGCTCCTCCGCAGCTGCCCGTGACGTCCAGCCACTCTGGACCAGTTGGCCTGACCAGGTCCAGGTGGCGGACATGCGATTACGGGTTGACGCACCCGGACCCGCCGTTCGGGGCGACCGGCGGGCTTGTGACGGTTGTGCTGGAGATCCACACGCCTATCCGGGCCGCCAGTGCGGCGGGGGTCCCGCTGCGAAGGTAGTTGAGCAGGTTGGCGGCCGGTGCCGCCGGGCCCGTCGGCATGAGCGCGTGGGCGCCTCTATCGTGAGGTCATGTCTGATCATGTGGCCGAGACCGTCACGGTCGGTTCTTTGCCGGCCGAGGTGTATGCGGCGGTGTCTGACGTCCGCCGGATGGCACGGTGGAGCCCAGAGTGTTTCGCGGTCTGGGTGTGGTCGCGGCGGGGTGACGTCCCGGCCCGGTTCGTCGGCTTCAACCGGCGCGGGCCGTTCATCTGGTTCACCACGTGTACGGTCATCACCGCCGAGCCGGGCACGGAGTTCGCGTT
Organism: Streptosporangiaceae bacterium; assembly: GCA_035946955.1. GTDB lineage: Bacteria > Actinomycetota > Actinomycetes > Streptosporangiales > Streptosporangiaceae > DASYYE01. Next base: position 15,263 of record DASYYE010000251.1, read on the forward strand.
CGATGTGACCACCTTTGGGATGCCGGTGGCACGGTGGAGTTATCAGCTCGCCGCGGTGCGCGGCGGCACCCAGGTCACCGAGCGCTGGCAGGACCAGCGCAGCCGCGGCGTGCGTACTTTGGGCCGCGTGTTCACTGGGCCGGCCAGTAACCATCGGCCCGCGATCAACCGGGACGGCATGCGCACCACCCTGGCCCGGCTCAAACGCGAACTCGAGACCACCAAACCGCCAGACCGCTAACCAGCCACGAGCACGCGGCGTCACCCTGGGCAGCAGTGCACCCGCTCACCCAGAAACCCGATCCGCCGCTGGGTGTGCGGAGGCGGGCCGCGCCGTGTGGCCTTGGTGGGCGCTCGATCGATCATTCTGCGGCGCCGCGATGCCGGCCATCGGTTCTGCGGTCCCGCGCGGCTGAGGAGCAAGATCGGCCATTCTTGTTGGCCGCACCCAGGGAGAACCTCACTTCACTGGACGGAAGACATGCCGGCATCGTGCGTGAGGTGGTCAGCGTAAGTGCAGCGCTGCAGTGGTCCGCCGGTATACCCAAGTTCCTGCCGGGCTGCTTCTAGGAACGCAGCCCTTCTTGGCGAGCCACACGGCATGCATCTGCTCGGCGCGTCGTGCGCGTCAGGTCGGCTTTTGGGTAGCTATGAGGCGTGTGGCATTGGGGGAGGGTCGGGCCGGGGTTCGCTGTGCTGCTCGGGGTGGCGTCGTGCGGGCTGCTGGTGTGGGTCGGGGTGGGGCAGGGTCTTGGGGCGGCCAATTCGTGGGCTGGCGTGCTCGGTGGTGTGGCCGGGATAGTGGCTGCGGTGGCGGCAGTTTGGCCGCTGATTGCCAGGACGTCGCAAGTGATCCCGCTGGCGGGCTTGGAGGTGTCGGGCTGGGTCGTTGACCGCCCGGCGGAGGTGGGGCAGGTGGTGGCGGCGTTGCTGGCTGGCGGGGGCGGGCCGGTTGGGATCACGACGAGGCTGGAGGGGGCCGGCGGGTTTGGCAAGACGACGCTGGCGCGGATGGTGTGCGCGGACCGGCGGGTACTGCGCCGGTACCGCGGTGGTGTGTTCCTGCTGACGGTAGGCCGGGATGTACGTGGCCGGGCTGCGGTGGCGGCGAAGGTCAATGAAGTGATCAAGGCAGTGGCGGGAGAGGATGCGACGTTCACTGATCCGGATCTGGCCGGCGGTCGGCTCGGGGCGCTGCTGGATGCCGGACCGCGCCGCCTGCTGGTAGTCGATGACGTGTGGGAAGTGGGTCAGCTGGCGCCTTTCACGGCCGGTGGCCGTCGCTGTGCCCGGCTGGTGACCACGCGGGTGCCTGGTCTGCTCGCCGGCGAGGCGGTGGCGGTACGCGTGGACCAGATGTCATCTGAGCAAGCACAACGCCTGCTGACGGATGGGTTGCCGCCGTTAGACCCGCTTGTGGTCAGGGGCCTGCTTGCGGTTACCGGGCGGTGGCCGTTGCTGCTGCGTCTGGTGAACAAGATCCTCGCTGATGCGAGCCGCACAGGTGCGGATACGGCTGTGGTCGCGGTCCGGCTCCTAGAGCGACTGCTGGAGGGCGGTCCGGCGGTAGTTGATGAGATGCGAGGGGATGGCGCCAAAGGCCTGGATGTCGGGCAACCGGACCAGCGCACGCAGGCGGTCCGGGCGACGATCGAGGCCAGCGCCAGCTTGCTCGGCCCTCATGACGCTGAGCGGTTCGCCGAGCTGAGCGTGTTCGCTGAAGACGAGATCATCCCGTTCGGACTGGCCGCCCGGCTATGGCACGCCACGGCCAGCCTGGATGAGCTGGAGGCCGCCAGGGTGTGCGGGCGGCTGGCCGACCTGGGCCTGGTGATAGCGCATCACGCGGATGACGGGCGCAGCGGTATGGCGCTGCATGATGTGGTCCGGGACTTCCTGCGCAGCGAGATCGGGAACCAGCGACTGACAGAGCTGCATGGCGTGCTGCTGGACGCGGCCGCGGCAGGCCTGCCTACATTCGACGCCCCAACGCGGGGGATGCCGGTCCGCACAGCATGGTGGGGGCTTGGCCAGGCGGACCAGTATCTACTGGATCACCTGATCGAACACCTGCTGGGGGCTGACCGCAACGTTGAGGCGGAGGATCTGGCGAGTGATCTGCGGTGGGTCGCGGCGAGGCTCCAGGCCTTTGGGCCTGCGGCACCAGCCGCTGATCTTTCCCTGACAGATACTCCGCGCACCCGCCGTCTAGCGGCGGTGCTGGCCCGGAGTGGGCACATGCTGGCCCCGACCGAGCCCGCACACGCGGTGGTTGACGTCCTGTGCAGCCGGGTGAGTGATGACCCGGAGTGGGGGCCGCAAGTGTCCGCTTTGCAGGACTGGAGATCCGGGCCCAGGCTGGTCAACCACTGGCCGCTGCCGGACCTCCCTGACCCGGCGGTACGCCGCGTCATCCTGGTCGGCGACCACCAGGTGAACGCGCTGGCGGTCGCGCCAGATGGCAGCTGGCTCGTCACCGGAAGCTCCGACGGGATGGTGCGGATCTTGGATGCGGCTACCGGGCAGGTACGGATCGCCTTCGCCGGCCACCGCAGGGCGGTCAACGCGGTAGCGGTCGCGCCGGATGCCAACTGGCTCGCCACATGCGGCTGGGACAAGAAAATGAGGATCTGGGATCCGGCGACCGGCAAGGAACGAGCTCGTATCTCCTGCGACGATACGAGCGCGGTAGCGATCGCGCCCGATGGGAACTGGCTCGCCATCGGCATCGGCCTGAGCATCCGGATCTGGGATCCGGCCACCATGACCGAACGCGCCCGCTCCGACGTCCGGCAGACGAGCTGGGTGACCGCAGTCGCGGTCTCGCCCGATGGTGACTGGCTGGCTACTGGCAGCAAGGACCGCGGCGTGCTGATCTGGGATGCCGCCACCGGGGTAAAGCGGCTGGGACTCTCCCACCATGATGCGACAGAGAGCCTGACTGCCTCTGGCAGCACAAGGACCGATAGCAGCAGCGCCTGGCGTACCGTCCGGGCCTTGGTTAAGGCCGTAAGAGAGCTTGTGCTGGTCGCCCGGGGCGGCAACTGGGTGACCACGGTGGCGATCGCCCCCGATGGGGCGTGGCTGGCCGCAGGTGGCCTTGACGGGACGGTACGCATCTGGGACGTGACCAGCGGGAGACAACGCGCCACTTTCAACGGGAATGCCGGACCAGTGATGGCGATGGCCGTGGGACCGGACGGGCGCTGGCTGGCCACCGCATTCAGCGACGGCCTGGTCCGGGTCTGGGACGTGGCCGCCGAGAAGGAACAGGCAGTCCTCTCAGGGCACGGCGGCTGGGTGACCGCGCTGGCCGTCGTCCCCGATGGCAGCTGGCTGGCCGCAGCGTCCAGCGACGGGACAGTATCGATCTGGGATGTGGCCGCTGGGCGGTCCCGGGCCGAATTCGCCGAACGTGCCATCTGGGTGGACGCGATGGCTACGCTGCCCGATGGCAGCCTGGTCACCGGCGGACTCGACTGCCAGATACGAATCTGGGACGCTGCCACAGGTAAACAACGCCTCGTCCTCAGCGGTCATTCAGCAGCGGTTGCGGGAATCGCAGCCGACCCTGGTGGCAGCTGGCTCGCTAGCGCTGGCGGCGATTCTGAGGTGCAGGTCTGGGATCTGCCCACAGGATCGAGACGGACTGCCCTGGCCGGTCATGGCGTGTGGACGGCCGCGGTTGCAGCGGCCCCTGATGGCAGCTGGATGGCCACGAGCGGCTACGACGGAGTGGTGCGGTTGCGGGATATCCCCAGTGGGACTGAGCGAGCCGCCTTCGGCACTCATCGCAGTCGAGGAAGGGTGCCTGAAGTCGCCCTGGGAAACTGGCTGGTCATCCAGGGCTATGACCGGATGAAGGACATCTGGGGCGCGGTCACCGGGAACGGGCAGACCATTCTCCAAGGGTCCAGAGCCGGAACATATACGGTTGTGGTGTCGCCGGATGGCACCTGGCTGGCCATCACCGGCCTCGACCCGGTTGTCCAGTCCTGGGATATCCCCACCGGGAAGCGACGGCCCGCCCTCACCGGCCACCACAGCGCTGTTTACACAGCCGCTGCCGCACCAGACGGCAGTTGGCTGGCGACCGGCGGCCAGGACGGAACGGTCCGGATCTGGGATCCAGCCCTCGCGCGGCAGCGCGCCGTCCTCACCGGTCACCGCGGCACCGTGTACACGGTGGCCGTTGCGCCGGACGCCCGCTGGCTGGCCAGCGGCGGCAGCGAAGGGACAGTGCGAATATGGGATACCACGCGCTGGCAGACCGAGACCCTGATGAGAGTCGACGGGCAGATCTTCACATGCATATGGCTTGGCGCCGACAGAATCGCCTGCGGCGGGCAGGCAGGCCTGTACGTATTCGACTTCCTCGGCGGGACCGGTCTGCTCCCCGCCCCACCACCGGACCAGCCGGAACCGCGAGACCACCCAATGACACAGGTATGAGGTCACCAGAAGCCAACCGGATCGACTTGCGTCCGCAGCTCACACTCGTCAGGCCAGAAGCGGCGCATGTGGCAGACATACTCCGTATTTTCATACCGCGAGGCGCTTCCCTAATCCTTGCCTGGCAGTGGCCGAGCGGCGGTGAAGAAGTATTCGATCGCGGCGGCAAGGCCGATCATCTCTACGTCGGCTCACGCCGACCGAATGACCAATGGGAGCGCGTACGCGCTCCCATTGGTCATTCGGTCGGCGTGAGCCGACGTAGAGATGATCGGCCTTGCCGCCGCGATCG
>DASYYE010000252.1:0-35429 GCA_035946955.1 Streptosporangiaceae bacterium
ACGGTCGGCCGACGGCAGGGAGTGCTGGAAGACGGACACCCCGCCGATGACGAAGAACTCATCATCACCTGCTGCTTCGGCCAGGCTCTCCGCCAGCAGGAGCGCGGAGTCCAGCGTCCCTCTCACGTGCACCAGCCCATCCACCGCACCACCCGCAGCCTGGTCCCCATGATCGCGGTGCTCTTTACTGCCATGTGCAGTAGAAACCACCGCGCTCACGTCCGAGGAGGTGACCACGACCGATGTGCGGCCGGGCAGCGGCCTGCCCAAGCGGGCGAGGATGGAGTCGTGGGTGACGCGGCCCATCACCACCACGTGGCCCGTGGTCAGGGCACGGAACCTGCGCAGGTCTTCCGGGAGGTGCCAGGGCAGCGCGCCGCGTATGCCGATGACCTCGTTGTCCGAGGCGGCCAGGACGAGCGAGACGATCAAGGGGACACCGGTATGGCCGGTATCGAGGGGTGCGGGTCGTAGTCAGCGAGTTCGAAGTGCTCAGCACGAAAGTCGTGGATGTCCGCGATCCTCATCCCTTCTGATGTCAGGCGAACCGTAGGCAGTCGCCGCGCCTCGCGCGACAGCATGGGGGTAACGCTTTTGACTTGGTCCTCGTACACATGCGCGTCGGAAATTGTGTGGTAGTAGGCCACTGCCGGGATTCCGGTTAGTTGCTCCAGCATTAGTAGCAAGGCCGCATACTGAACCATGTTGGCAGGTACGCCGACCGGCACATCACCCGAACGCTGGAACATGTGCAGGTGGAGCCCGCCTTGGAGCACTCGGACGTGGACCCAACCGTGGCAGGGTGCAATCGTCGTTTTCGGCTGCTTGCCACGTCCCCGGACCTGATACTGCGGAATCCACGGCGAGACGAAGTGGGTTCGGTCGCCTGGCAACTCGATGATCTGTTCGACCAAATGCTGGAACTGGTCGAATCCGTCACCCTCTGCCGTAGGAAAGTCGTGGAATGCCCCACCGTACGAACCCGGCCCGAGGCTTCCCTCGGGGAGCCCACGGGACTTAGTCTTCTTGGGTCCACACCATGCGTCCCACCAGTCACAACCAAACTTTGCAAGTTCGGCCCGCGTGGTTGCGCCGTTGATGAACGCGCACAGCTCACCGATGGGCTTACGCCAGAAGGACTTCAAGCTCCGCTCAGTGATCATCGGGAATCCGTTGGCCAGCTCGAACCGCATTGTCTGCTGCATGAGCGTCAGAGCGGCTGGCCCCTGCCGGGTGGGCACCGCCACACCCTCGGCCAAGATGCCTGCCAAGATTTCCCTGTACTGAGAATCAGGCTCCCGTTCGGCTACTGGACGGTACTTCACGGCTCGCACGCTACCGGTGAAACCCCCTGCAGAAACAGCGTCCACGCCGTCCACAACGCCCGAATCATCCCACGCGCCGGTACCAGGCTGCCGTTGACACGGCCGTAAAGCCGAGCGAGGAGTACAGCGGCTCCCCCGCGTTCGTGGCGACCAGCGTCATCAGCCGGCCCGCGAAGGCCGTGAGCATCGACGTCATGAGCGCGCGGGCCACGCCCTGGGAGCGGTGCTCGGGCAGCGTCGCCACCCAGTGGACGCCGACCGCGTCACCGTCGTCGAAGGTGCAGCCCGCCCCGGCGGGCTCGCCGTCGCGTTCGGCCAGCCATACCCGCCACGCCGGGTTTTTCAGCAGCATCGCGGGCAGCAACTGCCCACGCTGCGGATAGGGCCGGGGGAAGCCAGCCACGATCACCTGCTCGGCCGTGGCCAGCCCCTCCTCATCCGTGACCGGCGCGACCGTGACGCTGACCTGCCGGGGCGGCGGCGCGGGCCGACCAGGCCAGGTCATCGCAGGCACGTGCCACACCGTGAGATCCCGTGTGTCAGGCAGCTGCACGGTGCCGAAGGTGTCCTCCACCACCACCCTGCTGCCCGGTGCCAGCGGCTGGCCGAACACCTCCGCCACCGCGGTTGGGAGCCGCGTCAGTGGAGCCCGCAGTATCGCCCTGGTCGTGCCCTGCGCCGCGACCTCGATGACCAGCGCCTGCGCTGTGTCCAGCCGCACCCGCGCCCAGGGTGTCAGGCTCACCCACATCGCCGCCGCATTGGTGGTGTAGCTGCCGGGCCCGCTCACGGCACGCCCGGGCTGGCCGCGGTCCGCGCCCGGCACAACTGGAGCACGTTGGCGATCACCTGGTGGCCGCACCGGCCCGAGGCGGAGAGGATCGACTCGGGGTGGAACTGCACGGCCCACTGGCCCGCCGCGGCGTCCTCGATGGCCATGACCACGCCGTCCGGTGTCACGGCGGTCACCGTGAACCCGCCTTTGACCTGCTCCGGCACCACGTAGATGGAGTGGTACCGGCCCGCGGTGAACTCTTCTGGCAGCCCGGCGAGCAGGCCTTCGCCGCCGGTCACGGACCGGACCGTCCCCGGTTTGCCGTGCACGGGCTCAGGCAGCAGCCCCAGTTCGCCGCCGCTGTGCTCCACCATCGCCTGCAGTCCCAGGCACACGCCGAACACGGGCAGCCCCCGGTGTCCCAGCTCGTCGAGGAGGTCGCCGCAGGCGAAGTCGGACGGGCGGCCCGGCCCCGGTGAGAGCACGACCAGGCTCGGCTCGAAGTCGTCGAGCGCCTTCGGCGGGAAACCCCAGCGCAGGGTCATCACCTCGGCGCCCTGCTCACGGAAGTAGCCAGCCAGGGTGTGGACGAACGAGTCCTCATGGTCGACCAGGAGCACTCGCATCCCTGTCCCTGGCAGCCCACCGTCCCCGGCTGGGAGGTCCGTGCCAGCCGGCTCCGGGGCGGCCACCTGGGCGAGCGTCTCCAGCAGGGCACGCGCCTTCAGTTCGGTCTCCCGCTCCTCAGCCTGTGGGTCGGAGTCGAACAGCAGCGTGGCGCCGGTGCGCACCGCAGCGACCCCGTCGCGGATGTGCGCGGTGCGCAGCGTCAGCCCGGTGTTCATGGAGCCGTCGAAGCCGATCACGCCCGCGGCCCCGCCGTACCAGCAGCGCGGCGCCTGCTCGTGGTCCTCGATGAACTGCATGGCCCAGGTCTTGGGCGCGCCGGTCACGGTCACGGCCCACATGTGGGTGAGGAACGCGTCCAGGGCGTCGAACCCAGGCCGCAGCCGGCCCTCGATGTGGTCCACCGTGTGGATGAGCCGGGAGTACATCTCGATCTGGCGCCGCCCGATCACCCGCACGCTGCCCGGCACGCAGATACGTGACTTGTCGTTGCGGTCCACGTCGGTGCACATGGTCAGCTCGGACTCCTCCTTGGGCGAGCTGAGCAGCGCGAGGATGTTCTCGGCGTCCTCCAGCGGGCCTTCCCCGCGCTTGATCGTGCCCGCGATCGGGCACGTCTCCACCCGGTCCCCACTGACCCGCACGTACATCTCGGGGGACGCCCCGACCAGGCACTCCCCCTCGCCCAGGTTGAACAGGAACTCATACGGCGCCGGGTTGCGGTGGCGCAGCCGCTCGTAGAACGCTGCCGGTGACGCGCAGCGGGCGTGGAATGCCTGGCTCGGCACCACCTCGAACAGGTCACCGCGGGCAAAGCGCTCCCGCGCCTGCTCCACGGTGCGCGCGTAAGCGCCCGGTTGCGGCCGGGCTGGGATGTCTTCCGGCATGACACCGGCGCCTCCCGGGCACGCGGGGGCGGCTGGTGTCTCGCGTGGCAGGCCGTCTGTGGAGCGGCCGTCCACGCTGAACTCGTAGGCGTACCTGATGGCCGTCTCACGCTTGCGGTCCAGCACGAACAACTCATCCGGCAGGTGCAGGACGAGGTCACGCTGGGACGCTGGCCGCTCGATGCGCGGGGTCACCGGCTCGAACTGGAACGCAAGGTCGTAGCCGAACATCCCGAACAGCCCCAGGTAAGGATCCTCACCAGCGAAGTCGGACACGACCTCACGCAGGGCCGAGAAGACCGTGGGCCGTCGGCTGCGCTCCTCCTCGGCGACCAGGCCGGCCGCCTCGGCGACGTTCACCTCGACCTCCTCGGGTGAACGCAGCGTGGGCTCGCCAACCCGCAGCAGAGCTGCGCCGAGCACAGGCATCAGCACCTGGCCACGGGCGTTGAGTGCCCGCACGGCGATGCGCCGGCCGCGGGCCACGACCTCCACGCACGGGTCGGCATAGGCCATGTGCCAGCGGCTGTAGCGGCCGGGGTACTCCATGCCGGAGCTGAGGACGCCGCCACGGCGCTCGTCCACCCGCGCCTGGACGGTGTCGAGCGCGGATGGGCTGAACGGCTGGGCGGTGCGGGTGACGGCAACGCCGCCCCGCGTCACGTACTGCATCAATGACGGCTCTCCTGCCAGGCCGGCATGACCTGCTGGGCCAGTGTGCTGGGCCGGGTCCACTCAGGCTCCCTGCGTTGGTCCGGATCGTAGGCGTGTCGCCTCGTGTCCTGGTCGGGGCGGCGGCCCGGGCCGACAGACGCAAGAAGCGGCCGCCGGTGCTCCGGGCGGTCGCTTCTGGGTGTGCTGCGCGCGAACCAGTAACCGCCTCAACGGCGGCGCCACCACAGCATGGTCAGGCTGGCTCGCATGCGCAGATCCTATGCCCCTTGCGGGTCGCGCCGCCACAACTGGTCGTACTGGTTGTCCTGCATGATCATCCGGAAGTTCCGGCGCATGTAGGAATAGCCAGCTGGCCAGGTGTCGAAGGGGATCCGCCGGTAGTAGTGAGGGGTTATCCAGACGTACTGGGCGTGGTCGAAGGCCTGCTGCCACAGGTGCTGGACGGCGGCCACCTGACCGGCGCCGGTGGTCGGTGTCAGGCCGTGGGACAGCGCGAGGTCCGAGCCGAGCCCATCGTCGATCACCCCACAGCCGGGGACGTCCGAGGTGAAGCGGTTGGCGAGCAGCAGCAGTGTGACGTTGTCGGACAGCACGCAGGCACCGGCCGGGATGTCGCGGTCGGCCGCCACGATCTGGGCCTGGCCGACGAGCGAGTACGGCAGGCTCTCGAACGTGACATCGACGAAGGTGCCCACCGCGACCAGTGTCACCGCCACTGCCGTGGCCGTGACGGGCAGGCGGCGCGCCACAGCGGCCAGCCTGCGGCGGCTGGGCAGCTGCCCCAGCCCCGCCCCGTCCATCTTGCTGTTATCAGATTCCTGGGGAAGACCGGACTGGCTGGGAAGAGCAGGCTGGCGGTGCACTGGGCGGCTGAACACGCGGGAGAGCGGCAGTGCCAGGCCCAGGCCGAGGAAGGGGGCCATGAACGCCGCGAAGTGGTAGTGGAACTGGTCCGGCCACAAGAACATGGCCACTGCCATCTCCACGGTGGCCAGGCCCAGCCACTCCAGCGAGGTCGGCGCCTCGCGCGTGACGAAGTTCAGCACGGCCGGGACACCAACGACCAGCAGCACCAAGATGGCCGCCATACCCCAGACCAGCACGGTGGTCGGCACTGCCAGGTGCGCGACCAGCAGGTTGACCTCGACATGGCCCTGCGGTATGACCGTCCCGGTATAGCTGCCCACCGGGACGCGGATGGCACTCAGCCCGGTCAGGTCGTAGAGGCGGTCAAGCAGGGGCACCCGGAGCGAGCCGGCCCTCGGGCCAACCTGGGCCGTGACCAGGCTCTGGTAGAAACCACCCGGTGAGGCGGTGGCGAAGGGCAGCACAGGGACCAGGAAGCCGCCCGCCACACCCGCGGCAAAGCGCCAGGCTCGGCTGAACCGGGACTGGCCCGGCAGGGGGTCGGCGATGCACAGGACGAGCACCACAAGCACGGGCACGATCGCCCAGCCCTCCACCGCACCCGCGAAGCCGAACGCGACGCCTCCCCACACGAGCCGCCGCCCGGACCGCAGCCGGTCGCCGTCGAAGACCAGCACCAGTCCCAGCAGGCAGAACAGCACCAGCCAGGGCTCCACCAGGACGGTGTGCGCGGCCGCCACACTGTCGGGGAAGACCGCCACCACGCCGCAGGCCACGACCGTGGCGAAGAAGCCACGGTGACGGATGAGCAGGCCCATCAGGACCACACCCGCCGCGCCCGCCGCCGCGGTGAGTATCCGGCCGATGGCCAGCCCCCAGGCGGTGCCGGTGACCTTGGCCAGCAGCGCGGCGGGCAGCATCAGCAGCGTGATCCCGGGCGGCTGCACCAGCACGAAGTCGCGGTAGGGCAGGATGCCCTGCGTGAGCCGGACGGCGCTGCCGAAGTATGGCCCATCGTCATACTCGGTCAGCCCCAGCAGGTGACCGGGACGGCTGAGGTAATAGGTGCGCAAGCCCGCAGCGATCAGGGTGGTGGCAACAATGGCAAGCGTGACAGGGTCGTGCAGCAGGGTAACCGCGCGCTGGCGCAGGCTCTGGCGCTGCGTGGCAGGCTCTGGCTGCGCTGCGGTAGTTGTTCCTGCTGCGGCCGGGATTACCCCATCTGTTTCCATCGCGGTCAAAGGGTAGCAGGGTACACAGACAGTGAAAAGCGGTAGTAATTAGGTCATTGGTGTCAGTTCTCGGCAAGGCAATTCCTAAACACTGGATCCTGGTCAGGAGGCAGTCGTGCACGCGACGGACGGCAGTGGGACCGGCCGGCCCGAGGTCTCTCCACAGCTACTGCAAGGGGCGGCGGCGCGGTTCGGGATGCTCGCGTCCACCATGCGGCTGCACATCATGTGGGTGCTGGCGCACGAGGACATGGACGTCGGCGGCCTTGCCGACGTAGTGGGCGGCGCGCTGCCAGCGGTGAGCCAGCAACTGGCCAAACTCAAGCTCGCAGGCTTGGTCCAGGCCAGGCGCGAGGGGCGTCGCATGGTCTACGTGGCAGCGGACCCCCAGGTCGTGGCGATGGTCCGGCTGGCGGTCGAACAGGCAGCGGCCACGCCCGCGGCGCAGGGGCAGCGCGGTGTCATGGGCCGCGGCTAGGCGCCATGGCCCGGGCCGGGGATCGGCACCGTGACCTGGGCGCAGGGCCGCCGCAGCGCGCAGCCCCCGGGCAGGACGGCACTGGCTGAGCCAGCACCAGCTGCGGTGGCGCCGCTGCCGGCGCTGCGCAGGCTCGGCTCGACCCTGCGCGGGCTGACAGAGGCCGAGGCCGAGGCCCGCCTGCATGAGACAGGCGAGAACGTGGTGGCTCTCCCCCACCCGCCCACCTGGCCTGCCCGGCTGACCTCAGCCGCGCGCAGCCCGTTCGTCCTCATCCTGGCGGCACTGGCGGCCGCCTCGGCCGCTACCGGGGAACCGCGCGGCGCCGCGGCCATCGCCGGGCTCGCGGCCGTGAGCTGCACGCTGCGCGCCAGCCAGGAACGCCGCTTCGACCAGGTGGCCGCGGCACTGGCGGCCACGGTCCCCGCCACGGCGACCGTGGTGCGGCGCGCCGCGCCCGACACCCCGTCAATGGCGCGCGAGGTTTTGGCGGAACAGCTCGTGCCCGGGGACATCGTCGCGCTGGCAGCCGGTGACCTGGTGCCCGCCGACCTGATGCTGCTGCGCTGCGACGGCCTCACGGTGGACCAGGCCGCTCTGACGGGTGAGTCGCACCCAGTGGCCAAGTCGGCAGCCCCCGCTTCGGGCCCGGGCCTGCCGGTGCCCACTGGCGGGGTCGATGCTGGCCACCTGTGCTTTGCGGGGTCCGCCGTCACGGCGGGCACGGCCACCGGGCTGGTGCTGGCCACCGGGGATGCCACCTACCTCGGCTGTGTGGCCGGCGCTCCGCAGCGCAGGGGCGAAACGTGCTTCGACCGGGGTGTCCGCAGCGTGGCCGGCCTGCTCGTGGGCTTCACGGCCGCGAGTGTGCCGGTGGTGCTCGCGGTCAATGCGGCGCTGCGCGGCCACTCGTTGCAGGCGGTCCTGTTCGCCCTGGCGGTGGCCGTGGGCCTGACCCCGGAGATGCTGCCTGTGGTGGTCACGGCCGCGCTCGCGCGGGGGGCCAGGCGGATGGCGGGGCAGGCGGTCGTCGTGCGGCGGCTGCCCGCGATCCACAACATCGGCGCGATGGACGTGCTGTGCACGGACAAGACCGGCACGCTGACCGAGGGTGTGGTCACCTTCGACCGGGCGGTCGACGCGATGGGCCGGGACGACCTGCAGGTGCTGCGGTGGGCATGGCTCAACAGCCAGGCGGCGTTGTCCGGCGAGCCCGCCGTCGACCCGCTTGACCTCGGCGTGCTCGAGCACGCCGGCAAGCTCGGGCTGGCTGGTGAGGCAGGCGCGGACCCCGTGGACGTGGTCCCCTTCGACCCCGTCCGGCGCCGGGTCACCGTGGTCCTGCCGGGCGGGGCCGGCCGCCACACCCTGGTCACCAAGGGAGCGCCAGCCGAGGTCATCGGCTGCTGCACGCATGTCAGGTCAGACGGCGGGGACGCCAGGCTCGGCGCCACCGCACGCTGGCGGGCACAGCGGCTGGCTGAGGGCTGCGCGGCGCAGGGTGTGCGGCTGCTGGCCGTAGCCGTGGCAGCCCGGCCGACCAGGCTCGGCAGGTACTCACCGGCCGACGAGGCCGGCCTCACCCTGGTCGGGTTCATCGGCTTCCGCGACCTGCCGAAAGCCTCGGCCCGCCAGGGGATGGCAGACCTCGCGGCCGCCGGGGTCGCGGTCAAGGTCGTCACCGGCGACCACCCGGCCATCGCGGTGCGGGTCTGCCGCGACATCGGCATCGAGCCGGGGCGGCCGCTGACGGGGCGGCAGCTCGCGCGGCTCGACGACGCCATGCTGGCCCGGCTGGCCACCGGCACCACGGTCTTCGCCAGGGTGGACCCGGCCGCCAAGGCCAGGGTCGTGCGGGCACTGCGCTCGGCCGGTCACACCGTGGGGTTCCTGGCCGACGGGACCAACGACGTCCCCGCGCTGCGCGCCGCCGACGTCGGGGTCTGCGTGGCCGGCTCGGTCGCGGCCACGCGCGAATGCGCCGATGTCGTGCTGGCGCGCAAGGACCTGACCGATGTCGGGCTTGCCGTCCGCACTGGGCGCACCACGTTCACCAACATCGCCAACTACCTCAAGATCACCGTGTCCGCCAACCTCGGCAATGTGGCCGCGATGCTGGTCGCGAGCCTGGCCATGCCGTTCCTGCCGATGCTGCCCATCCAGGTGCTGGTGCAGAACCTCTGCTGGGACGTGTGCCAGCTGGGGCTCGCATTCGACCGGGCTGGCGGCGGTCCGGCACGCACCCCACGCACGTTCGACACCCGCGACCTCGCCCGGTTCGCGCTCATCATCGGGCCGGTCAACCTGGTGACCGACCTCGTGACCTTCGCGTTCTTGTGGCGGGCCATCGGCGCGCATGTCAGCCCAGCGGGTCTCGCGGTGTTCCGGGCAGGCTGGTTCACCGAGAACCTCCTCACCCAGGCGGTTGCCGTGCACCTGCTGCGGAGCCACCGGTGGCCCTGCGCCCGCGACCACGCCACACTCCCGGTGCTGCTGGCCACCGCTGGCCTGGCCGTCGTGGGGTGCCTGCCGTTCACGCCACTGGCGCAGCCGCTGGGGATGCGCGCCCTGCCAGCCAGCTACCTCCTGTTCCTCACGGCCGCCGTCGCCGGGTTCTGCCTGGCCACGGCCACGGCGAAAGGACTGTACCTGCGCGGTTCCCGGTGCCAGCGGCGGTGAGGCCGCCCGCTCATGACCCGCCACTCTCAGTCCTGGGTGAGCGATATCCTCTTGGCTGCTTGCAGCCCCGCTGGGCGGTATGCTCTCGCTTGCTTCATTGCGCAACTCATTAAGTTGCGCTTTTCAGCCCACTGAGCAGGACGGGAGCGTCGCAGGCACGTGTCGGAGCACTGGCGGCATATGAGCCGGGTGAGGCGTGGCCTCCACATCGGCCTGACCGTGGTCGTGGTGGTGGCTGTCGTGGCCAGCGTGAGTGCCTACGAGGTCTACCGGGGCCTGTACAGCAACATCAAGGTCGTCAGCGTCGGCGGGCTGTCCAACAAGCAATCCATCTACGGTGTGCAGAACATCCTGTTGCTCGGATCCCAGACAAGGCAGGGACAGGGCAGGGGTTTCGGGAACAACCCGTCGCTGAACACGAGCAACTCGGACAACCTGCTGCTGGTCCATTTGGACCCCACCCACACCCACGCCATCATCCTGTCGATCCCGCGGGACACGATCGTCTACGAACCTGGCTGCCGCGCCCGCCCACCCATCGGCATGGGCATCTGGGGGCCGTACCAGGCCGCGATCATCGACGGGGCCATGAACATCGGCGGCCCGTCCTGCGCGGTCAAGACCGTGGAGGACCTCACCGGCGTCACACTCGACCACTTCGCCATGTTCGACTTCAACTCGTTCCGGGCGATGGTCGACGCCCTCGGCGGGGTGGAGGTCTGTGTGCCGCCGAGCGGCTACCGCGACCCGTACTCGGGCCTGCGCCTGTCCGGCGGCATGCACCTGCTCACCTACAACAAGGCGCTGGCCTTCGTGCGGACCCGCCACGGGGTGCAGGCCGAAGGGGACGTCGGCGGTGACCTGCCGCGCATCGAACTGCAGCAGGCGTTCATGTCCTCGGTCATCCAGAATGTGAACAGGACCGGACTGCTGAGTAACTCGATGCAGCTCCTCAAGATCGCCGGCATCGCGACCAAGGCGCTCACCGTCGACTCGGGCCTGGACTCGGTCAGCAAGCTGCTGAGCCTGGCGAACACCCTCCGGGGCCTGCACGCCAACGACGTGACGCTGATGACCATGCCGACGGTGACGGACAACAACCCCGGCTTCTCAGGCCGGCTGCTGCCCGAGGAACCGCAGGACGACCTGATCTTCCACATGATCCTGGCGGGCCAGAACTGGCGCCACGGGCTCCCCACGCTGCCCCCCGGCCAGGTCAAGGTCGACGTCCGCAACGGCACGGGCACCGCCGGGCTGGCCGGGAAGACCGCCACCGGCCTGCGCAAGCTCGGCTTCGACGTGGTGGGCGTCGGGAACGCCGCCGTGCCCACCGCCACCACCACGGTGACGTACTCGGGTATCGCGCAGGCAGAGGCGGCCTACACGCTGACGACCGGGCTGAAGTCGCTCCCAGCAGGTCAGAACCTGCTGCCGGAGCCTGCGCCGCAGGCCGGGAAGCCAGGCACGGTCACGCTGGTCATCGGCGGCGACTTCGCTGGCGTGAACCCGCCACCCGCCCCGGCCGCCGGTCAGGGCGGGAAGACCACCAAGCACCACAGGCGGCACAGCCCGCCGAGCCAGCCGGCCACGACCACGTCGACGGTCCAGACCCGCAACGCGGGCGCCAGCCTGTGCTCCGGCCTCCCCCAGGCCAACCCGAACCCGGGAAGGCCGTAACCTTCCCGGGTTCGCTGCCGCCGCGCGCTCTCAGCCCACTTCTCTTGCTGTTATCAGCGCTTGAGGATCGTCGATGTACCGCTGCGTACAAAAGTTTGTCCTCCCACGCACATCGATCACTCACGCCTTGGGGCGAAGATGCGGCACCTGTTGCTGTTATCGCCGTCCTGCGTACGCCGCCGCAGGTCAGTTGTTCGACCGCCGCCCGGTCTCCATGATCCTGAAGGAGTTTCAGTCACTATGACTGAGAAGTCGACATGATCATGGGTTTGGGCTCCTCGGTGAGCGGTGGCCCAGCGTTGGCACGCGATCGTGGCTGTCAGTGACAGCCCGGCGTGGGCCGGCAGGCCCCGCACGCACTGCACCCGCACTTGTGCGAGATGGTGTCGCAGCCGGCCTGGCAGGGCAGGAGGACGGCGCCGACGCCCGGGATCGCCTGGGAACGGGCGAAGGCGAGCATGGCGGCGGCCGCTTCCCGGCCGTTCTCACCCGTGCGTGACATCCGGGCAGCGATCAGGCCTGTCACGATCGGGGTGGAGAACGAGGTGCCGCTCCAGCGGCACATGCCGTGGAAGTAGCGGACCTGGCCTGTGAATGGCGGGTCGATGCAGGTGTAGGTGCCGGACGCGTAGGCGTTGACGAGGTCACGGCCGGGTGCGTACACGTCCACCCACCCCCCGTGGTTGCTGAACGCCGCGCGGTGCCGGCCGTCTGCGGCCAGCGCACCCACGGCGACCATGCCGGGGAACGCCGCTGGCCAGAACGGCTTGTGGGAGTCGTTGTTGCCCGCCGCCACCACACACGCGATGCCCTTGCCACGCTGGCGCAGGTGCTTGCGCCAGACGTCGAAGGTGAGCAGTGGCAGATCCTTCCTGGTCTTGGTGGAGGCCGTGAGGTTGATGAGGTCATAGCCCTGGCCCAGCGCGGCTTCGAGCTTCGGCACCGCATCGGACTCCAGCGCGCTGCCCGCGGTGTCGAACACGTTGGCCACGAAGACCTCGGCCGAGGGCGCCATGCACTTGAGCACGCCCGCCACGAACGTCCCATGCCCGACGTAGGGGGGGATGTGCGGCGGGATGGGGATGGGGTCCACCTCGCCGTGGACTCCGGCGAGCCAGGAGTGGGCCTGGACGGAGCCCGCCGCCAGGCCGGTGTCGGCCACGTAGACACGCACGCCCTCGCCCCACTCGCGGGAGCACGGGCCAGGCTCCGGCTCGACCTCGTCGGTCACGGTCCCGGGCTCGTTGGCCGGGCAGGGGATGACCGGGGAGACGGTCAGGACGTGGTTGGGCGTTGCGGCGCCCTCCCCGAGCTCGGCGTCGATCACCTCCAGTGCCTCGATCACCCCCTCGCCTTCCCCCCCGGTGAACCGGCTGCCCCGCAGCGACAGCAGGGACACGCCCCGGACCACGCGCTCGACCCGGGGCCCGCCCTCGCCCTCCTCCCTGGGTGCTGTCTCCTCGGGCCGCGTGACGATCTCGATGACGCGGTCGAGGTACTCGTCGAGGACGAGGAGGACACCTTTCTCGTACATGAAGTCAATGCCTTTGTCCGCCGGGTCGTCTTTGGTCACCACCCTGCCGTCGAAGGCCGCCTCGATGAAGGTGACCTGGCTTTCCGCTTTCGGGACAAACCGTGCTGAACCTGTATCCATGGCCTTGCCCTCCTAAGTCAGATGGACCGAGATAATGGCACGGATCTACCATTGGACGCGTGCCGGGGGGAGCCCGCGTGTCCACGCGTAGCCGGGACGACACGGTTGACTTGCTGACCCTCGCCACATCCCGCCCCCGGGAAGGGCTGGCGAGGGCTCGAGCCATGCTGGCAGGCCAGCCTGACCCGTTCGACGCCTCGGTCGCCCACCACGCAATCGGCTTCGTGCTGCGGGAGTTCGGCGACGTCAATGCGGCAATCCGGGAACTCCGGGCCGCGCTGCGCGCCGCGCGGCTGGCCGGTGTGGCCGACCGCGAGGCGGACGTGCTGGCCGCACTGGCGGTGGCCCTGGTCTATGCCGGCCGCACCAGCGCGGGCTTTGCCGCGTTCGACCAGGCGGTGTCCCAGACCCGGGGGGTGAACGCGGCGCAGATCCTGCACCGCCGCGGCATCGCACTGTGGACGCTCGGCCGCTACCCCGAGGCACTGGACGACCTCCGGCGTGCGCTCGCCACGTTCCGCCGCAGCGGCGTCCCGGTCTGGACGGGACGCGCCCTGACCGCCCGTGCCCTGGTCTACCTGGCGCAGGGCTCTACCGGGCAGGCGACGCTCGACCTCCAGGCCGCCGAACAGCTGTTCGCCATGGCCGGCCAGGAACTCGAGTCCGCCTACTCGGTGCACAACCGGGGCAAAGTCGCGTACCGGTCCGGGAACCTGCCACAGGCCTTGGCCTGCCTCGACGAGGCGGCGCAGAGCTATGCCTCGCTGGACGTCCCCATCGCAGAGCTCGCCATCGACCGGTGCGCGGTGCTGCTGACCGCGGGACTGCCGCACGACGCGCTCACTCATGCCGACACCGCGATCCGTGACATCGACCAGGTCCGCGGCCAGTCCACCATGAAGACGGAACTGCTGCTCGCCGCGGCCAATGCCGCGCTGGCCGCGGCCCAGCCGGACGTGGCACTGGCCCATGCGCTGGCGGCCCGCCGCCTGTTCAGCGCCCAGGGCAGGCAGTGGTGGCACGTGCATGCGGGGTTCGTGGTGCTGCGCGCCCGGTTCGCACAGGGGACCGTCACAGCGCAGTTGTCCCGTCAGGCCGAGCTGGTCGCTTCGCAGCTCGAGGCACTCGGCTCCCCTGAGGCCGTGCAGGCACACCTGCTGGCGGGCAGGGTCGCCAGCCGCCTCGGACGCACCGCCGCGGCGCAGCTCCACCTCAGTGCCGCCGCGCGTCACCGGTCGCGCGGCCCTGCGCTGGACCGGGTCAGCGGCTGGCTGGCGGAGGCGCTGCTCGCGGAGGCGGCTGGCAACACCAGGCGGCTGCTGTTCGCGTGCCACCGCGGGCTCGACACCCTCGACGCCCACCGGCTGACGCTGGGCGCCTCCGAACTGCGTGCCCGCGCCACCGCACAAGGCGCCGAACTCGCGGAACTGGCGCAGCGCATCGCGGTGCGCTCGGGCAGGGCCCGGCTGCTGCTCACCTGGAGCGAACGCTGGCGTGCCACCGCCCTGACCGTACCCCCGGTGCACCCCGGCGAAGACCCCCAGCTCGAGTCCGACCTCGCCGCGGCCCGCGATGTCGCCAGCCGCCTGAGTCACGGCCCGGTGCGCGGCGCGGCAGCGACAGCACTGCGGCGTGAGCAGGCGCGGCTGGAGGACGCCATCCGCGCCCGGGTGATGCGCGCGCCAGGCCCCGCCGACGCCGCACCCGCGCAGAGCTTCGACATGCGTGCCCTGCTGGACCAGCTCCAGGACACGCGGCTGGTCCAGATCGTCAATTCCGATGGCGTCATGCACGTGCTGGTCTGTGGCGATGGCGTGGTCCGGCAGGTCACGGCGGGGCAGGCCAGCCAGGCCGAGCGAGCCGTCGAGCTGGCCAGGTTCGGGCTGCGGCGGCTCGCTCACAACCGGCCAGCCGACAACGCCCGCAGCGCCTTCGCCATCCTCACGGCGACCGGCGGCCAACTGGAAGAAACGCTCCTCGGCGACGCCACCCGCCACCTCGGTGACGGGCCGGTGGTGGTCGTCCCGCCCGGCCGGCTCCACGCGGTGCCCTGGGCACTGCTGCCGTCGCTGCGCGGACGGCCCGTCAGTATCGCGCCCTCGGCCCGGGCGTGGCAGCGGGCCCGGGCCACCGTCCCGCCTCCCCGGCAGCGGGTGGTCCTCGTCCGTGGCCCAGGGCTGAGCAGTGACGGCGGCGAGGTGCCGCAGCTGGCCAAGATGCATGACGACGTCACGGTCCTGGGCGGCGGGAACGCCACGACCAGCCGGGTGCTGGGTGCGGTCGACGGGGCCTGGCTGGCCCACATTGCCGCGCACGGGACCTTCCGCGCCGACAGCCCACTGTTCTCCTCGCTGCTGATGGACGACGGACCCCTCACGGTCTACGACTTCGAGCGGTTGCACCGGGCCCCGTACCGTCTCGTCCTGCCGAGCTGTGACTCCGGCATGCTCGCACCCGCCGGGGCCGACGAACTGCTCGGCCTGGTCGCCAGCCTGCTGCCGCTGGGTACGGCGGGAGTCGTGGCCAGCGTCGTAGCGGTGAACGACCACGTGGTCGCGCCTCTCATGGTGGACCTGCACCAACGTCTACTGGATGGCCACACCCTGGCGGAGTCGCTATGCGGCGTGCGCCTGGCGGTGGCAGACGATCCTGCCCTCCTCGCCGCGGCGTGGTCGCTGGTGGCCCTCGGCGCCGGCTAGGCACCGCTGCCACCTGTTTCCTTACTGGACAGAACCGGCGAGGCCGGTCCTGATACACCGCGACCGCGGGAGCCCGGAAAAACCACCGAGGTTGATGTATCAACCACCTCGGTGCTGGCTCTTATCCCTGTGGAACCGCGCGTTAAGGCAACGCCGGGGAAGGTGGTCGGATGGTTCTGCGGGGGCAGTCACCCGGTCGCCACATGCGCAACAGAGGTCACCTCCGGGAGGCAGGCGCCTGTCATGGTCGTCTTCGTAGAATCGCAGTACGGACCACCCATATGCTGGCGGCCCGCACTGCGAGAGGACGCGGCCGTGACGCGGGATGACCCATCGGCTACTGCGCTGTTGACACGTGCCCGCGATGGCGACAAGCGGGCGTGGGACGAAATCGTCGAGCGGTACTCGCCGCTGATCTGGTCCATCTGCCGTGGCTACCGGCTGAGCAAGGTTGACGCCGATGACGTCGGCCAATGCGTATGGCTGCGGCTCGTGGACCACCTCGGCCTCATCCGCGACCCGGCGGCACTGCCTGGCTGGCTCGCTACCACCACACGCCGGGAGTGCGGCCGTGTGGTGGCCGCGTCCCGCCGGCGTGAGGCACTCGGCGGCACGGTGGACGCCGCGGAGGTCGCGGACCAGCACCCCGACGAGGCCGAGGAGGAGGTGCTACGGGCCGAGCGCGACGCTGCGCTACGGGAGGCGTTCGAGCAGTTGCCCGCCCCCTGCCAGCGGCTGCTCGCCCTGCTCACCGAGGACCCGCCGCTGCCCTACGCCGAGATCAGCGCCAAGCTGGGAGTTCCAGTCGGAAGCATCGGGCCCAACCGGGCACGGTGCCTCGAAAGAGTACGGCGACACCCGGCAGTCGCCGCACTCATCAGAGCTGAGGCCGGCATCCCAGGGAGGTGACATGATGGCCAGCCAGCAGTGGGCGGATGACGACCAGCTCCTAGCTGCCCTCGACAGTGCATTGCGAACGGCCCGTGCCGTGCCCCGCGAGTTCGTCGAGGCTGGCAAGGCGGCGTATACGTGGCACAGCATCGACGCGGAACTCGCCGCTCTCACTTTTGACTCGACCGTGCAGGCAGCAGAACTCTCGGCCGTTCGGGGGCCGGAAGCGTCCCCGCGCTACCTCACGCTGGCATCGACGGAACTCACCATCGAGTTGGAGATCAGCTCCGACGCGATGGTCGGGCAGATTGTGCCGCCCGAACGTGGCCAGGTGGAGGCATGCCCCGCCAGTGGCCCGGCCGTGACCGTGGACATCGATGAGGTCGGGTGCTTTGTCATCCGGCCACTCCCCACATCCCCGTTCCGGCTGCATTGCCACACCGGCCAGGGCATCGACGTCCTGACCACCTGGATAACCCTGTAGCGATCTGCTAGGCCCGCGGCCTGCCTGTATCAGGACCGTCCCCATCTGCTCCGTCCAGTCAGGGAAAGTGCTGGGTTGAGACTTGGGGGCTTCAGTCATGACACAGAACACAGGTGTACCGATCCCGGGCAGCCACCGGGACCCGCTGCCAGGCGCTCGGGTGGACGCGCCGACCGACCCAGGTGAACGGCTGACCGTCACCGTGTACCTGCGGCCCAGCCCGCACGCCAGCCAGAAGGTTGACGTGGCCGCGCAGGCTGGGCTGCTGCCGCGTGAGCGGCACTACCTGGACCCGGCCGAGGTGCAGGCGCAGTTCGGTGCGGACCCGGCCGAGATGTCCGCGGTCGCCGACTGGGCTCGCGGCTGTGGCCTGGAAGTGGTCCGCCAGAACGTGGCTGCCCGCAGCCTGCGGCTGGCGGGCACGGCCGCTGACTTCAGCCACGCCTTCGGCGTCCAGCTGCAGACATGGCGGCACGCGGGTGGCAGCTACCGCGGCCGCACCGGCGCGGTGAACGTGCCCGCGTCCCTGGCTGGCGTGGTCGAGGCGGTGCTGGGACTGGACAACCGGCCGCTGGGCCGCGCGTACCTGCGAACCGCACGCGGGGCATTCGAGGCAGCCGCCCCGGGCAACGGCCTGCCGGCCAACACCTACCTGCCGCCTCAGGTGGGCGCGCTCTACCAGTTCCCGCAGTCCTGCGACGGCACCGGCCAGACGGTCGCGGTGCTGGTCTTCAACGGCCAGGTAGGCGCCAGTGGCCGGCAGGCGCCGGGCGGGTATGACCCCGGCCTGCTCGGGGCCTACTTCAGCCAGGTCATCGGCACCAGCCCGCCGCAGCTCACCGACGTTGTCGTCCACGGCCCCGGGAACAGCCCCGGCGATGGCAGCAGCCCGCTGGATGTCAGCGGTGAGGTCTACCTGGACCTGTGCATGGTCGGCGCGCTGGCACCCGGGGCCAGGATCGCCGTCTACTTCACGGAGTTCACCGAGCAGGGCTGGGTGGACGCCATCAGCGAGGCGGTCACCGACGCGGTCAACGACCCCGGCGTGATCTCGGTCAGCTATGGCAACCCGGAAAACGACCCCACCCGTGGGCTGTGGACCCACGCCGCAGTCAGGCAGGTCGACCGTGCCCTAGAGGCGGCAGCGGCCGCTGGGCGCACGGTCTGCTGTGCCGCTGGGGACGATGGTTCCGCTGACGAGCCGGGCACGACCGCGGTCCACGCGGACTTCCCCGCCTCCAGCCCGTGGGTGCTGGCTTGTGGCGGCACCCGCCTGGAGTCCAGCAACGGCACCATCACCCGCGAGGTCGTCTGGAACGACCTGGCCGATGGCAACGGCGCCACGGGCGGCGGCACCTCGACGGTCTTCCGGCTGCCGGCGTGGCAGCAGGCCGCTGGCGTGCCCACGGCCTGTGACATGCCGTCCCCGGGCAGGGGCGTGCCGGACGTCGCCTCCCTGGCCGACCCGCAGACACCGTTCGTGGTGGTCGGCCCCAACGGCTCCCTTGCCGGTGTCGGTGGCACCAGCGCCGCAGCGCCGTTGTGGGCGGCACTGGCGGCCCGTCTCAGCGAGGCGCTCGGGACCAGGGTTGGCTACCTCAACCCACTGCTCTACTCCCGGATGGCCACCGGGGTGCTGCGCGACATCACAGAGGGCAGTAATGGCGCATACCAGGCAGGCACCGGCTGGGACGCCTGCACCGGACTCGGCGTACCCGGCGCGGACGCCCTGCTGCAGGCACTCCAGTGAAGCCGCAGCGCAGGCGCCGTCCGTGCCCGGACCGCCCGCCTACCGCCACCCGGTGCCGTCCGAGCGCCCTGTCACGGTTCTCGTGGTGTCGACTGTGCTCGGTCCCTGCGGGGTACGGTTCGTTACACGAACCTGACCAGCAGCCCTGAGCCTCGGCAGTGGCGCGGCGGAACCTCTCGCAGCTCATGCCAGGGGGCCGTCGTGTCACACCGCCAGCCCGCGACACCGCGCGCCGAGGTGGTCGTGGACCTCGTCGCCATCAGGCACAACGTCCGCCTGCTGGCCGAACAGGCTGCTCAGTCCGGTGCCGCCACGATGGCCATCGTGAAGGCCGACGGCTACGGCCATGGTGCGGTCAAGGTGGCGCAGGCCGCCCTGGGCGGTGGGGCGGCCTGGCTCGGGGTCGCGGCCGTCGGGGAGGCACTGGACCTGCGCCTGGCCGGGATCACGGCGCCGGTGCTGTGCTGGCTGCACGCACCATCGGAAGACCTCGCTCCCGCCGTCTCAGCACAGGTCGACTTGGGCGTGAGCGACCTGGGCGCGCTCGGCGCGGCCGAAGCTGCCGCGCGTTCGGCCGGCCGCACCGCGCGCGTGCACCTCAAGGCCGACACCGGCCTGTCCCGCAACGGCTGCACCGAGGCCGACTGGCCCGCGCTGGTGCACGCCGCGTCGGCGGCGCAGGCGGAAGGCACCCTCCAGGTCGTAGCGGTCATGTCCCACCTGGCCTGCGCAGACCAGCCGGGGCACCCCTCGGTCGACCACCAGGCGGCGCGTTTCGCACAGGCCTACCAGCAGTGCCTGGCGGCTGGCCTGCACCCGTTGCGGCACATCGCGAACTCCGCGGCGCTGCTGACCCGGCCAGACCTGCACTTCGACCTGGTCCGGCCGGGCATCGCGGTATACGGCCTGAACCCTGTGCCGGTCCCGGCGGACCTGCGCCCCGCCATGACCTTCCGGTCGTGTGTAGCCATGGTGAAGCGCATACCGGCGGGTGAGGGTGTTTCCTACGGGCTCACCTGGACCGCGCCGGCCGACACCACCCTCGCGCTGGTCCCGGTGGGTTACGCGGACGGCATACCACGGGCCCTGTCCGGCCGGCTGGAAGTGCTGGTCAACGGCCACCGGCGCCCGGTGGTCGGCCGTGTCTGCATGGACCAGGTCATGGTCGACTGCGGCGACGTCCCGGTGTCACCAGGCGACGAGGTCGTGCTCTTCGGCCCGGGCGACCGGGGTGAGCCGACCGCCAGGCAGTGGGCCGACCTCACCGGCACCATCGACTATGAGATCGTCACCGGGATGTACCGCCCCCGCATCGTGCGCACATACACCGACGCCTAGTGCCACCTGGTGCCACCGCGCGGGCACCGATGATTTGCCGTTCACAGGACCGTCTGAACGAACAAGCCGCGCTGGCGCCGCGCAGTTCTGCAGCGGCACCAAAAGGCGCCCAGGTGTTCGCCCGCTTCGGCCTGCCCGCACGTGCCACGGACCCAGGCCCGTCTCCGGCCGGGTGAAAGCGGTGGGCGGGGCCACGCTCCAGCGCCGCTGCGCTCAGCCGAGGGCGCGGTCGAGGTTGAAGGCGGCGCTGATCAGCGCCAGGTGGGTCAGTGCCTGGGGGAAGTTGCCCTGCTGCTCCCCCGTGCGGCTGATCTGCTCCGCATACAGGCCCAGGTGGTTGGCGTAAGTGAGCATCTTCTCGAACGCCAGCCGCGCCTCCTCCAGGCGCCCGGCGCGGGTGAGCGCCTCGACGTACCAGAACGAGCACGCCGAGAACGTGCCTTCCTCGCCGCGGACCCCGTCGGGACTGGCCTGGGGGTCGTAACGGTAGACGAGGGAATCAGACACCAGGCAGGTGGTGAGCGCGTCCAGGGTGGACAGCCACTTAGGGTCGGTCGGCGAGATGAACTTGACCAGCGGCATCATCAAAATGGCCGCGTCGAGGACGTCTCCGCCTTCGTACTGGGCGAACGCCTTCAGCTTCGGTGACCAGCCACGGTCCATGATCCGCCGGTAGATCGCATCACGGGCCGCCCGCCAGCGCACGATGTCGGCGGGCAGGCCCCGGTAGTTGGCCAGCCGGATCGCCCGCTCGACCGCCACCCAGCACATGAGCTGCGAGTACAGGAACTTCTTGCGGCCGCCGCGGGTCTCCCAGATGCCCTCATCGGGCTGGTCCCAGTGGTCACAGACCCAGTCGGTGTTGGCGGTGATCGCCTCCCACTGGGCGCTGGAGATGGGCTGGTGCCAGCGGTCGAAGAGGTAGGCCGAGTCCATCAGCTCGCCGTAGATGTCGAGCTGGAGCTGTTTGGCCGCGTCATTGCCGACCCGCACCGGCACCGAGCCCTCGTAGCCGGCCAGGTGGCCCAGTTCCCGCTCCGGCAGCTCGGTGCGCCCGTCGATGCCGTACATCACCTGCAGCGGGCCAGACGCACTCTGTTCCCGCCCGGCGGCGTGACTGAGCATGAAGTTCATGAAGGCATCGGCCTCACTGGCGAAACCCAGCCGCAGCAGCGCGTAGACGCAGAAGGCCGCGTCACGGACCCACACGTACCGGTAGTCCCAGTTACGCTCCCCACCGATCTGCTCAGGCAGGCTGGTCGTGGGCGCGGCCACGATCGCGCCGGTCGGCGCGTAGGTCAGCAGCTTCAGTGTCAGCGCTGAGCGGTGCACCACCTCGCGCCACCGGCCCCGGTAGCGCGACGCCGAGAGCCATTTCCGCCAGAACGCGACGGTGGCGGCCCCCAGCTCCTCCGCCTCTTCGCGGGAACATGCGAGCGGCGCGACGTCCCTGCCCACCTCGTCCATAACGAACACCGCTGACTCACCCTCGGCCAGCTTGAACTCGGCCGTCACATCACGGCCGTCGTGCTCGAACGGCACCGTCGCGGACAGGCCAACGGCCCAGCCGGGCGCCCTGAAGACCACCCCACCTTCCATTTCGGTGAGGGTGTGCGGCTCCATCCCATAGCCGAACCGCGGCCAGACCCGTGCCTGGAACGGCATGGCCCCCCGCGAGCACAGCACCCGCCGGATCAGCCGGTGCCGCTGTGTCTCATCCGGGCCGCCGACCGGCATGAAGTCCTGGATCTCACCCACCCCGTCCTCCGCGAAGAAACGGGTGATCAGCACGTTGGTATCGGGGAGATAGAACTGACGGGTCTTGGCCGGCACGGCGGCGGCCAGCTCAAAGGACCCGCCACGGTCACCGTCCAGGAGCGAGCCGAACATGCTGGGAGCATCGAAAGACGGACAGCAATGCCAGTCGATGGTGCCGTTGGTCCCTACGAGGGCCACGCAGTGCAGGTCACCGATGAGCCCATGCTCAGACACTGGCAGATAGCCGGAACACCCAGCCGTACCGGGCACGTGAGCGCTCATAACACCAGCCTTACCCTCAGCCAGGTGAAAGTCGTCACTGGATCCTGGCGATTCACGCGTCGTTGACACTGCGTGCGCTCGCCTGATAGCGAGTGGACTGGTCGCCGGCAGCAGGTGTCCGGCGCAGGCACCA
Organism: Streptosporangiaceae bacterium; assembly: GCA_035946955.1. Lineage (GTDB taxonomy): Bacteria > Actinomycetota > Actinomycetes > Streptosporangiales > Streptosporangiaceae > DASYYE01. The sequence goes on from DASYYE010000252.1 coordinate 22,212, forward strand.
AGGGCAGGCCTTCGACGGTGGATCGGGCGAAGCCCCGGCTGATCGACCGGGGCGGTCTTCTCATCGCGCTGGAGCAAGCGGTCGAGAAGAAGGTGACGATCATCTCGGCGCCTGCCGGCAGCGGGAAGACGTCGCTGCTGCGCGCATGGGCCGACCGTCCGGGCCAGCCGCACCGGCTTGCCGTCATGCAGGTGCAACGAGGCCAGCACGACGCCCAGCAGTTCTGGCTTGCACTGCTCAGCGCGGTCCGTCAGGCCTCCCCCGCGACTAGCCACGCGGCACCCCCAGCAGCGACACCCGACTTCAATGGCCAGGCGATGGCCGACCGGGTGCTGTCGGAACTCGCCGGCCAGTGCGGCCCTCTCATCCTGGTGGTCGACGATCTCCACGAGCTGACCTCGCCGGACGCGCTCGCCCAGCTCACCAGCCTGCTGACGGACCTCCCCGGCGGCGTCCACGCAGTGCTGGCCACGCGTCGCGACCTCCCGTTGCGCCTGCACCAACTGCGCCTGGCAGGCGAGCTAGCCGAGATCCGCGCGGCGGACCTGCGCTTCACCGAACAGGAGACCCGCGAGCTCCTCGACGCCTCGGGTGTCGCGCTGTCGCAGGCCGGAGCTGCGCTGCTGCACCAGCGGACCGAAGGGTGGGCCGCGGGACTGCGGCTCGCGGTGATCTCACTGGCTGACCACCCCGACCCGGAGCGTTTCGTCACGGAGTTCTCCGGGAGCGACCGCACGGTCGCCGAGTACCTGGTCGCAGAAATGCTGGAACGCCAGCCAGACGACGTCAAGAACCTGCTGTTGCGCACCTCCTTGCTCGACCGCGTCAACGGCGAACTGGCCGACCTGCTCACCGGCGGACCCGGCTCGGAACGGACCCTGCTGGCTCTGGAGGATGCGAACGCCTTCGTCGTGTCGCTCGACCCGGAGCGGACGTGGTTTCGCTACCACCACCTGTTCGGGGACCTGCTGCGGCTGGAGCTGCGCCGGGCGCTGCCGGAGGAAGTGCCTGCGCTGCACCGGCGCGCCGCTGAGTGGTTCACCCAGCATGGCCAGGTTGTTGACGCCATCCGCCATATCCAGGCGGCGGGCGACTGGCCCGCCGCGGCCCGGCTGCTCGCCGACCAGTCGTTCAGCCTGACCCTCGACGGGCAGACACAGACCATCCAGGCGCTCCTGCTGGCCTTTCCGCAAGGCGCCGACCACCCCGAACTGGCCCTGGTGCGCGCGACAGTGGACCTTGTCCAGGGACGCCTGGACGAGGCAGCTGCCCACCTGGCCATCGCCGAGACGTACGTCGAGGCGGCGCCGCCGCAGCGCCAGCGCCGCCTCCAGATAGCGGTTGCGTCACTGGAGCTGTCGCTGGCGAGGCGGCGCGGACACTTTGCCGGCGTTCTCGAACAGGTCAAATTCCTTGCCTCCCCGGTCAGCGGGCGCTCCGGTGAAGACATCGCGCTCGGCAGCGACCTGCGGGCGGTGGCGCTGATGAACCTGGGGATCGCCGAGGCGTGGTCCATGGCGCTGCCAGACGCGGAACACCACCTCCAGGCAGGCGCCACCCTGGCACGGCACATCAGCCGGCCATATCTCGAAGTCAGCTGCCTCGCGCAGCTCGCCTTCGCGTCGAAGATCCGCCCGTTCGCCGTCACCCGGCGGCGCTGCCACGAGGCAATAGCCCTTGCCGACCGGCACGACTGGGGCACCGAGCCCATCGTCGCGCCCGCGCTGGTAACGCTGGTCGCCAACCTGGCCTGGACGGGTGAGTTCGACGAAGGCGAGCGATGGCTGGAGCGCACCGAACGGGCCCTGCAGACCGACACCGGGCCCGATATCAGGGTGCTTGTGCACATTGCGAGCGGCATGCTGCAGGCTGGCCGGGGCCGCCACCACGAGGCGCTGAAGGAGTTCAGCGCGGCCGAATACCTGCGGTCCCACCTGGCGGGACCGCACGCGCTGGCCAGCCAGGCGACCGGCTGGATGCTTGCCGCCCAGGCCCGCGCCGGGCTGCCCGGCGAAGCCCGCGCCCGCCTTACGGCACTGGATGACGAGCGGGCCAGCTCAGGCGAGGTCGGTAATGCCCGCGCGGTGGTCTGCCTCGCGGAAGGCGACCCGGCCGCGGCCCTCGCCGCTGTGCAGGGTGCCCTGGACGGCACGGCACCGGTCGTCGGTTACCCCACGCTCGTGGAGACCAACCTGCTGGCCGGGCTCGCCCACCGTGGTCTCGGTGACCAGCGCGCGGCGGTCCAGGCTGCCGAACGCGCGCTCAGCCTCGCCGAGCCCGACAGGCTGGTCCTGCCGTTCGTGATGACCGGCTCAGGAGAGCTGCTGGCGGATGTGCCGCGGCACGAGACGGCTCACGCGGCGCTTCTCACCGACATCCTCGACGTCTTGCGCGGCTCATCCCTGGCGGCCAGAGCACTGTCCTCGCCGCCGTACACGGAGGAGCTCAGCCCAACCGAGCTGAGGGTTCTGCGCTACCTCCCGACGAACCTGTCCCGGCTTGAGATCGCGAGCGAACTGTCGGTGTCGGTGAACACAGTCAACACGCACGTCCGCAATATCTACGCCAAGCTCCAGGCCCGTGACCGCTCCTCGGCCGTGCAGCGGGCGCGAGAGCTGCGGCTGCTGTCGGCGGGACTTACTCGTTAGCACGCTCACCTGATTTGGGTGATGAGAGTTCACCTGCCAGCACTCGACCATGGCCTCATGGACCTGGCGCCTGCCCGGTATGCGATCCGGATCCGCGGCCACCTCGGCGCCACGGTGCTGTCCGCGTTCCCGGCGCTGGTGCCGCAGCGGCGCGGTGCCGACACCGTGCTCACCGGCCTCCTGGACCGGTCGGCACTGTACGGGGTGCTGGCTGAGGTCGATGCGCTCGGTCTCGACCTCGTCGAGGTCCGCCAGGTCATGCCACAGCGCAGATCACCAGAATCAGGTGACATCCGCTCACCATGACGGCCACTAGCTTCAGGTCACACGACAGACATACCAGCCAGGGAAAGGAGCGGGCCTGGTGGCTGAGGAGTCAGGCCGCGCTGAGCGGCTGCAGCAGGCGCGCTCCCACCTCCGCGACGCCGACCCGGTGCTGGCGCGGCTCATCGACGACCGGCCCGGCTTCGACCCGCAGGCGTGGCTGGCGCAGCTGGCACCGATGGACCTGTTTGGCGCCCTGCTGTTCCAGGTCACCGGCCAGCAGCTGTCCGTCGCGGCGACCCGCCGGACCCTGGCCCGCATTCAGGAACTGTTCGGCGGCCACCTGCCCTCAACCACCGAACTGCTGGGGGCAGACCCCGGCAAGCTCCGCGAGGCCGGGCTGTCGAGGCGCAAGGTCACGACACTGCGCGACCTCGCCGAGCGTATGTCGGACGGCCGGCTGGACCCGGAGGCCTTGCGCGAGCTGCCCGACGACGAGCTCATGACACAGCTCACCGCCGTCTCGGGCATCGGCCCCTGGACTGTGCAGGGCGCCCTCATCATCGCGCTCGGCCGGGAAGACGTCGTCCTGCCCGGCGACCTCGCGCTCCGTAAGGCTGTCCAGGCCGTCTACCAGCTCGACCACCTCCCCACCCAGCAGGAGGTGCTCGGCATCGCCGAGAAATGGCGGCCCTACCGCAGCCTGGCCATCAGCTACCTGTTCTCCGCCGCGTTCGAGCCGACCCAGGCACCACCGGCCGGCTCCTTACCCAACGAACATTGAGAAAGAGGACTAAGATGGCTATTTCGGACACCACGGTTGCCATCATCGGCACCGGCAACATCGGCAGCAGGCTCGCGGCGAACTTCGCGGCCGGCGGTCAGGACTTCCTCCTGGCCGGCCGGGACCAGGAGGCCGTCCACAAGCTCGCGTCAGACCTGGACGGCCACGCCGAAGCAGTGAGCGTCGACGAGGCGGTCGAGCGGGCCGACGTGCTCGTGTTCGCCGTCTGGTTCGACATCTTCAAGCAGCTCATCGCGGAGTACGGCGCGCGGCTTGCCGGCAAGGTGATCGTCGACCCGACGAACGCGGTCGCACCGGATGACACCGGCAACTACCGCAAGGTCATCGGCGACCAGGAGTCCTCGGGCCAGATCCTGGCCGGGCTGCTGCCCACCGGGGCCCGGCTGGTCAAGGCGTTCGGCACACTCTCGGCCGGCTCCCTGTCCGCAGCGGCGCGGCGCGAGCCCGAACGCGCTGTGCAGTTCTACGCCGCGGACGACGCCGCCGCGGGCGACCTGGTCGCTGACCTGATCCGGGCAGGTGGCTATGAGCCGGTCCTGGTAGGCGGACTGGACCAGTCGATCCGCATCGAGATGTTCGGCGACCTGCACGAATACGGCGCCCTCGGCCGGGTCGTGACCAAGCCGGAGGCGCTGGCGGCGATCTGATGTGATCGCTGGCCCCGGGAGCTGCCGCACGTGAGGCGCGGCTGACCTGGCCACGGCCGCACGGGCAGCGCTATTCGGTGAGCGGGTCTGTTCCGTCGGCCAGGCGGTGTGCGACAGCGAACCACCAGGGGATGCTGAGCAGGAGGACGAGCGCGAGACCAAGGAACAGCGGCGGTGGCCGTAGCGCGCCGACACCGAGGCACGCTACGGCCACCGCCGCGCAGAGGCGGGCTAGTGGCCGGTAGAGGCCGCGGTCGCGGTGCCAGGCTCGCAGGCTCGTGGCCACGAGCATCGTGGCACACAGCACCACGGCGGTCCCCGCGCACAGCAGCCACGCCGTGGCGGCCGGGGCGCGGCCCTCATGGGCGTGGTCGACGAGGCTGACCATGGCCGCGCCCATCGCGGCGATGGCGGCGGTGAGAGGCAGATGGCTGAGCATCCACTGGACGGTGGCCGCCGGTGCCGGCCTGGTGGGACGGTGCCCGGCGAAGTCGAAGTACGTCCACCAGGCGCCGAAGCCGACCACCACGGCGACCAGCCCGACGGCGAGGGTGAGCCCGCTGATCGGCTCGTGGGCCAATCCGGCGACGACACCGGTGAGGGTCTCGCCGAGCACGATGATGGTGAACGCGCCGAACCGTTCGATGAGCGAGTCGGTGACGACAACCGAGGCCGCCTGCTCCGGGGTGGCGAACATCACGGCTACGAATCCGGCCAGGTAGGCGGCGTCGAGCAGGCCCCAGGCCGGGATGCGGGCGCTGGCGGGCAGGAAGGCGGTGCCGGCCAGCAGGACGGCACAGGCAGCTGTCCCGGCGACGAACACCCGGCTCGGCTGGCGGTATTCAGGCTGGGAGCCGCGGGCTGCCCGCAGCCATAGCACGGCCAGGACCGCGAACAGCACTCCCGCGGCGATGGCGAACGAAGCGCCCCGCGCACCGCCCGCCTCGGGAACGAAGGCACCCATCGCGACCAGCACCAGGATCTGCAGCAGGAACGTGCTCCGGGCGCGGGCATCGTCGTGACCGTGCAGCTCGTGGAGGAGGCTGCCGTTGGCCCAGGCAATCCAGACCAGCGCGAACACCACCACGAACTCACCAACTCCTGGCCAGGTCAGGTCCCCGGCCAGGTGGCGGGCGGCCTGGGCGACCAGCACGACCACGGCGAGGTCGTAGAAGAGTTCGAGCGGGCCGACCGTGCGCTCGCGCGGCTGCTCTCCGTGCGGGCGGGGCGGCTGCCACAAGGAACGGCGCAGCCGGGCCCAGCGTTCCTGGTGAGTGGTCGCGCCAGCGGCGTTCACCTGGTCATGTTAGGGCCGCGCCAGCCAGGGTTCGTCCGTACACGACGCGTCGGTGCCGCTGATCGCCACGTTCAGGTCCCCTGCGGACGGGTGGCCAGAACATAGCGCAGCAGAGGCAGCTCGCCTATGGACTCGATACGGTACCCGGCCGCCGTTGCGAGGTCCTCCAGTGGGCCGACACTCGGCCCGTGCGGTGGCCGGCCACCTGGCCGACCTCATCCGCTACGCCCAGGCCGAGGGTGCCGTCCGCGCCAGCGCCGACCCGGCCGCCGCAGCTTGGCTGCTGCTTTCCGTACTGTCGGCGCGGCGGCTGCGGGCGGCCGCGATGCCGGACGGCCTGGAGGCCGCCGTCGCCTCCCTCACCCGCCAGGCACTCACACCGTGCAACACCCCGGCAGACGTGAGCCCCGGCAGGGCCGGGGATGGTCAGTGACCTGCTGTGAGCGCTTGGGCCACTTCACTGGCGGCTCTCTTGCCGGACTGGACTGCCCCGTCCATATAGCCGCTCCAGTCCGTGGCCGTCTCCGTGCCCGCCCAGTGCAGCAGGCCCGATGACCGGCGCAGCGCGGCACCGAACTGGGTCCAGGTACCGGGCGGGAAATGGGCACCGTAGCAGCCGCGGGTCCACGGGTCGGCGGTCCAGTCGTGCTCGACGTACGCCGATGGCCGGGCCGCGGCGGGGCCGAAGTACCGGCCGAACGAGGCGAGCACCTCGGCGCGGCGCTGCGCGGGGTCGGCCCGGGCAAGACGGCGGGCCTCCGCGGCCGTGACGAACCCGAGCAGGACGCCGGGTGAGCCCGCAGGCGGCCCGGTGTCGAAGGTGACCCGGGCGCCTGGGCCGTCCGAGGTCGCCTGGCCGTTGTACCCGGCGTCCCGCCAGAATGCCGTGTCGTACACGGCCAGGCACTTGATCACTGAGCCCATGGGAGCGGCCTGGGTGAGCTGGTCGCGGTCCGCTGGCAGCGGCGGGTCGTAGCAGATGCGCCCGGCCAGGGCGGGAGGGACAGCGACCACGGCGCGGCGCCCGGTGGCCGCCAGGCCGGCCGCGTGCGCGGTGACCCGCGACGGTCTCTGCTCGATCCGCGACACGGGGACGCCGAGCCGGACGCTGCCGGGGCCGAGCTGGTGGGCCGCCCTGATCGCGATCAGCTGCGACCCGCCGCTGAACCGGTCCTGCTGCGCCGCCCCTGCGGTCTCGGTGAGCTGGCGGAACCCGCCCGCCGAGCGCAGGTAGAACAGGACGTGCAGGAGCGAGACCTCACCCGGCTCGCAGGCGAGCACCCCCTGGCTGAACGAATCGACCGCGAACCGCCCGAGCCGCGTCCTCACATGCCGCCTGGCCCAGTCGGCCAGTGTCCGGGTGTCGGCGGCCGCCGCACCAGCGGCCTCCCACGGCGCCTGCACCGGAACCCGGCGTGCCATCCGGTCGAGGGTCAGGATGGCCTGGCCTGCGTCGGCCAGCTGCACCGGGTTCACCCGTGGGATTGACCGGTAGCCGTAACGCCTGCCACCGGTCTCCAGGACCGTCAGCCCCTGGGTGAAGACCGGACAGGTTGCCACGCCAAGCTCGGCGGCCAGCCCGAGGGCGTGCCGCTGGGCAGGCCCCACGAACTGGCCGCCCACGTCGACGGTGAGGCCGTCGGCCACGACGTGGTTCAGAACCCGTCCCCCGACCCGGTCCCGTGCCTCGAGCACCAGCACGCTGTGTCCCGCTCGCTGGAGTTCCCTGGCCGCGGTCAGGCCGGCAAGGCCTGCGCCCACCACGATGACATCGGCTTCGGCACGACGGGCCATGCCACATGTTCTAGCAGTGATCGCGGTGGCGGGAAGCTGTCCTGGCTGCCGTCAGGCGGCGGTCAGCCGGCGAGTTGGATACGGTGCCCGCCGGTGAGCTCGTAGATGGGGATGCCCGGGTCCACCAGGTCACCGTCCGCCCCGATCGAGAAGGTGCCGGTGGCACCGATGACTTCGGTGGACCCGTTGAGCTGGTTGAGCCACGGCGCGACATCGGTCGGCTTCATCCGCGCCGGCTGGGTGATCGACCCGGCTGCCAGCTCGATCGCGTCGTCTGCCGCGGTGGCCGCGTTGTAGCTCGCGAGCAGCCAGGGGTCATCAATGGCGGGGAGCGCGCTGAGGCCCAGCCATCTGACGTAGTTACTCCGGAAGTCGCTGGTGACCGCCCGCTGGTCCTCGATATCGCTGTAGATAACTGAAACCTGGGCGCCCACGCCGCTGTCGCGCGTGATGGCCGGGTCCAGCCCGTCGGCGTCGCCGCCGGTCACGATTTCCAGATGCCGGTTCGTGCAGTTGCCTTCCTGTTCGAGCTGGGTGATGAAGCTGTCGAACACCGAGTTACGGCCGGCGTAGACCACCACCGGTGACGACCGGTTCGCGCACAGGTCCTGGGCGATCTTCTTGAACAGCGCACTGTCCTGGCCACTCGGCTCGTACGCGATCTGGCTCGGCGACAGCCTGGACCGCAACACCCGGGTGAAGTCGGCACGGAGTGTGGCCGTGTACAGGTCACTGGCCTGGCTGTCGTAGACGAGCACGGCCGGCTGAGGCCGGGACAGGTACCTGGCCAGCGCGTGCACCTCGTCGGCGACACTCGGCGCCACCTGGACCAGGTCCGGAGTCACCGTCGCGTCCAGCCCGTCCGCGGTGGTGACGGCGCCGAACATGGGGATCCCGCCATGCACGACGTCGGGGGAGCCAATCCGCCGGGCGGCCTCGATCGTCTGCTGGACGCTGATGCCCATACCGCTGATGGCGACGAGTTGACCGGGCGCGTGGGTGAGGCCTTTGAGCTGGCCCCAGTCCGCAGCCCAGGCTTGCTCCTGGCTGCCCTCGTTGGCGAGCAGCAGCCGGATCCGCGGCATGATGTGAGTCTCGTGGTTGTGGTAGTACTGCGCCAGGTAGGCGCCGCGTAGCACGTCGGCGATCCGGGACGGGGACACGTCGGTGAGCTGGCCGGTGGTCAGCGGCATCAGCAGCACTACCGACACGTACGGGCCGCCAGAGGTGACGCGGGCATTCTCCGCGCGGATTCGCTGCTCGACGTCCTGGATCAACGGAACCCCGGGGTCGAACTGGAACGAACCGTCGGTGACGCCCACGCATTCACCGTCGGTGGCGCGGAACACGCGGAACTGCCCGCTGGCGCCGCCCGGACACAGCGGAGGCCCGGCCGCGGAACCCGCCTGGCCGCCGAGAATGCCCAGCAGCCCGGCGGTGACGGCACCCGCCGCAACGAGCACCGCCGCGGCGACGGCGAGCACCCGGCGCCGCCGCCGGCCCCGCAGGCCGGTGCTGGTCAGTGGCGGATCGAACGAAGGCGGCGGTTGCTCGTGCCCGCTACCGAACACCGGGCCGACGTTACCGGCGTAGCGCTTCGCGTACTCGTAGAGTTGGGCGGCGCCCGGCCCCCAGTGCGAGGCGAGCATCGTCAGGTACGTATGGATATCTTCGCGCAGGCCGGCCTCGCTGCCGCCGCTGAGCGGGTCCGCGTAGATCCACATCGCCGTGACCAGCCGGCTGACGAGGAACGGCAGGTGAAGCAGGTCGCCATCCCCAGTGAGCCCGCGCAGCCCGTCCAGCGTCCGCTCCGGCCCGCGGAGGTTGTTCGGCGAGCTGGTAACGCTCTCCAGGAGCGCGATCCACGAGCCGGCGCTCTCCCGCCGGATCGCGTCAGCCAGCGAGGTGCCGACCAGCGCCACCTCGCCGAGCGCCAGTGAGTAACTCAGCGTGACCGCTGACCCGGCGTCGTCGCAGTTGTCCCGCAGCCAGGTGTGCGCCTCGGCCCAGCTTGGCCCGTCTCCGGGGCGGCGCGCAGCCAGCGCGCGCAGCGCCAGCCGCCGCAGCAGTGGGTACAGCCGCCGCCCAGTCGGTGCCTGCTCGCTCCAGAACTCGTCACGGAAGATCTTCGAGGTCCCGTCACGCACGTGGCCGAGCAGACCGTCGGCCCCGGCCAGCCGCAGTGCCGCTTCCTGGTCGGTTGCGGCGCTGCAAGTGACCAGGTCCGCAGCCTCGTCCAGGGACAGGCCGCGCAGCAGCCGCCGCAGCAGCGTCTCGCCGAGCGTCCGCTGGTCGCCCGGCTGGCGCAGGTCCAAGATCGCGGCTAGGTCGGTCGTCCTGGTCCTGGCGACGGCGTCCACCATCGCCCCCACTCCGCCCGGATGCCCGCACGTGTACCGGTACACAGCGGAGGCGAGTGTGTCGTAGTTGGTGCCCAGTGGCAGGTCCAGCCGCCGCACCATCGTCATGACGTCGGGATAGCTGAGGTCGGGCAGCGGCTGCACATGCCAGCGGGAGTCGTCCGCCCGCACGCCTTCTACAAGGTCGCCGCGGCTGGTGACCACGACGGTGAGTGGGTCTGGCTCCCGCTGATGGGACCGGGCCTGCAGGAGTATGCGCAGGAAGTCGCGCGCCGCCCCAGTGTCGGCGTTGTCGAGCAGCACCGCGCAGTTGAATGCGTGGTCGCTGGCAGGCCGCCGCGTGAACGCGTGCCGCAGATCGGCGAGGAAGGCCGCGAGCAGCAGTTCCGCGACCCCCGGAGTGCCGTCGGCGGCCGCCTGGTTGATGTCGACGAGCACGTCGAGTGGGTCCAGTTCCAGCCCTCGGTCCTGGTGCCCGTACCAGTCCTGGGCTGCGCCCAGCAGCAACTGGCGGCCGCGCCGCAGCCGCGCCAGTCCGCCTAGTACGAGCGCCGGGCCGACCTGCAGCAGCAACTTGGTCAGCTCGCTGGTGTCGGCAGGGCTCAGGCCGGCCTGTGGCATCTCGGCCGTAATGATCTCCGAGACCGCCTCGGTAAGCAGGCCCGCCGTCCTTTGGCGCTGCTCCAGCATTGCCCGGATCCGGTCGCGCGCGGCCGGCCGGTCTGCCTTGCGGGGCAAGTCGCTGAGGTCGACGTCGTGAATCACGATCAGCCCGGTGATCAGCCGGGGGAACGGCAGCCGGCCGTACCGGCCACTGCGCCGGTTCAGGCTGAACGCGAGCAGCGCGAGGAGTTCCCGTGTCCCGCCGTGAAAATCCTGGCAGTAGATCAAGGCGTGCGGCATTCCCTGCATCCGCTCTGCCAGATCGTCCAGCAGCGCCGTCTTCCCGCTGTCGTGCGGCCCGGAGAACACGATGACCGGGCAGGGACGCTGCCGCAGGAAGCCGTGCACCAAGGTTAATGCCCTGCCGCGGGCCACGTAGAAGTCGTCGCGCACGTCCGCCACCGCCAATCCGGCTCGCCGTAACCGGGGGCAAAACCAGATGTCCCAGCAAAGAATATTCGTCCGGGGCACCCCCTCGTTTACCAATTTCCAGGGCAGCGCGCGGTCGTTGCTCGCGTGGTTACTGGGGGGCTCGCAGGCTGGGAGGCACGGCTGATGTGGTCCGGATACACCATCTAGGAATGTTCTTCAACCCGACGTTCCTACCTGGACCTGACTACCAACTCGCTCGCGATGCCGTGCTGCTGATCTCAGCGCGCGGCTCCGATCGGGACGCGATTTGGAAGGGGCTCTCGAGGAGCTGGAAAAGCAGTAAGGCGGCCACAGCACCCAGGGCTCAGTGCTGTAGCCCCCGTGTATCGGGACTCCGCCTCCGGCGGCGGCTGCCGACTGCTGGTGGGATCGGCCCGCCCCGGGCCACCAGCGGCCGGGTGGCCTGCCCGTACGATGGCCCGGTGCTGCTGCTCCCCTGGCATCTGACCGATCACCTGGCTGGCGGGTTCAACATAACGCTGCCGACGGACGTGGTAGTCATCCATGGCCGACTGGGCGCGACCGGCCAGCCGTGGACGGACCTGGCCGGTGTGTACTCGGGGCTGCGCGACGCCGTCGCCGCCGCAGCCACGCCTCCGGTCGTGGTGAGCGGTGACTGCGTAGCCTCGCTCGCGGTCATCGCCGGCCTGCATCGACGCGGCGTCCGAGCGGGCATGGTTTGGTTCGATGCGCACGGCGACTTCCACACCGAAGCGACGACGACGTCCGGCTATCTCGGCGGGCTGCCGCTGGCCAAGGCGGTCGGGCGTGGCGACCCGAGCCTGCCGGCAGCGCTCGGCATGACGCCGCTGCCAGAAGAATCCGTCATGCTGGTCGACGGCCGGGATCTCGACCCGCCTGAGGTCACGGCGCTGGCTACCTCACGGCTGCTCCGCGGGAACGTCACGGAACTGGGCACCTCGGCGCTACCGGAGGGCCCCCTCATCGTCCACGTCGACCTCGACGTACTCGACCCGGCCGCAGTGGCGGGCCTGCGCTTCCCGGCACCAGCCGGGCCTTCGCTGCACGCTGTTGCTGCCGGTATCGCTGACGTGGCCCGCAGGCGTGAGATCGCGGCGCTTGACATCGCTGCCACCTGGCGGCCGGCCGAGACCGACCGGGCGCAGACCGACGCCGCGGTACACGCTGTGCTCACCGCAGCAGGCATGCGCGGGTAGAGCAGCGACTGGAGCCAGCAAAGGCAGCCGGGAGTCCCCGTCGCGTCCTGCGGCGGCGCCAGTCCTACTGGCCAGCTCTGACGCCAGGCTCGCCCGGTTCGTACTCGATGGGCTCAAGCCGGGCTCCCCGGGCGATATGTGGCCGGATGTGACCGGTGGGCAGGACCGGGCGGCCGAAGCTGCCTTCCAGCATGAGCGCGCTCGCGGTGTAGAACGCGATGACCGCCGAGGCGACCAGTACGTCCCCTGCGGCATTCACCACCGAATGCACCGGCCAGGCCCACCCGATCGCCAGGATCGTGGACCCGGCGGCCAGTGTCATCAGAGTTAGTGCCATCCCCACGTTGCGGGCCAGTGGCGCCAGCGCACCGACCCAGGTGATCGCGGCCAGCACGATGAACCAGTAGGCGAGGCCGAGTTCGACGCCGCGGCTGAGGGTCACCGGCGGGAGCACTCTGACCGCCACCAGAATCCAGTAGACGCCGTAGGCGATCCAGAACGATCCCCAGGCGCCGTGCATCGCGGTGGCCAGGCCATCCCTGGCCCGGAAGGACCACATCCCCGCCAGGAACTGTGCGAGCCCGCCGAAGACCATGGCGAAGCGGAAAGTCATCTGCTGGACCGCCTGAGCAGGCGGAGGACCGCGGCTTCTGCTTCGCCCCGCGTGGCGAGTCCTCCAAAGCTGGTGCCCTCACCGAGCGCGGGCGGGGTGCCGGAGCCCGTGATGCCGTGCTCGCCGGCATCACCGGCCATCTTTGGGGTAGTTGCAGTTGGTCACGATGCGTCACATCTGCCAAGGAGGAGCCGTGGATGATTCCAGACATACCGCTGAGCCGGTCATCGTGCGCCTCCCGGCCGAATTCGACATGAGCAACGCGGGTTACGTCGCCAAGCAGTTGCGTGAGGCCATCACTCCGGGTGTCGGCACCGTGGTCGCGGACATGACCACGACGGACCTGTGCGACTCCTCGGGCGTACGAATCGTCATACTCGCCCGGGATTGGGCCGCCAGCGATGATGCCGAACTGCGGCTGGCAGTGCCGCCTGGTCACGTACTCGACATTCTGAAGCTCCTCGGCCTTGATCAGCTGCTGCCCATCTACCCAAGTGTGGACGAGGCCCTGGAAAGA
>DASYYE010000253.1:0-3654 GCA_035946955.1 Streptosporangiaceae bacterium
GCCTGCAGAAGCTGATGCTGCGGAGCCGGTCGAACACGCTGGTCAGCGTGCGGCAGGTGACGCAGCGCAATGCTGGACGCAAGACCGCCGGGATCGACGGGGAGGTCGCGTTGACTCCCGAGGCCAGGGCGGATGTGGCGGTGCGGGTGCATCAGTCGCGTTCGTCGTGGAATCCCCGGGCGGTCCGGCGCGTGTACATTCCGAAGGCATCAAACCGTGCGAAGCTTCGTCCGCTCGGAATTCCGACGGAGGCGGCATAGTGCCGTAGAGCCCAGTGATCGTTTGGGTTTCGTCGTAGTCACCCACCCGTTCCATCCCCTGAGCGGGCAGCGGCTGGAGGTCTTGTTCGCCAAGCGCCGTGATGACGGCGTGGTGTTCGTCTGCGGGGGTGGTGTCTACGGGTCGATCACGCTGCCGCAGGCGTGGACGGACCGGGGTGAGCCGCCGCTGGCGCACAGGTTGTCTGCTGAGGGGCTGGCAGCGCTCGACACGCTGGTCCGTTCGCTGGGTGGTCGTTGATCGTGATGGCTGCCAGCGGAATAATCTTGTGTGATGAAAGACCACAAGAACGATCTCAGCACGATGTCGGTGCGCCGGCTGCTTGCGCGACGTCGTGCGCTGGCGGAGCGACTCGGCTCGGTGGAGGAAGTGCTGGCAGGGACGCTGGCGGAGCAGACGCGCCGGTGCGGCAAGGCCGGCTGCCGGTGCGCCGACGGCGAACCGCACGGCCCGTATGCGTACTTCACCGCGCGCCCGCAGGGCCGCAGCCGGGCCAGGTACGTGCCGGCGGGGATGGCGGAGGCAGCGCGCCGCTATCTGCAGCGGGGCGAGCAGGTCGAGACGGTGCTGGCAGAGATCTCGGCGATCAACGCCGAGCTGCTGGCCAGGCGGGTCCTGGACTAGCCGGTGGCCAGCCCCGCCTGGGCCGGGTGGCTGTCTGGCCGCAAGCGCGCCGAGGCGGTGGCGGTGCTGGCCAACATGACGTCCGCAGCGCTGCGGCCTGGGACGGGAGGCGGCGGTGAACGGCGAGCACAAGATCTCAAGCTGGCATCGGGAACGGGCAGCGCTGGTCTACCTGCGCCAGTCATCGATGGTGCAGGTCCGCGAGCACACCGAGTCCACGATGCGCCAGTACGGCCTGGCGGAGGAGGCGGTGCGGCTGGGCTGGCCGCGCAGCGACGTGGAGGTGATCGACACCGATCTGGGGATCTCCGGCAGGTTCGGTGTCGCGCGCGAGGGATTCACCGAGCTGGTGGGCAAGGTCTGCAGCGGCGAGGTAGGCGCGATCTTCGGGATCGAGATCTCCAGGCTGGCCCGCAGCAACGCCGACGTCGCCCGGCTGATGGAGTTCGCCCGGATCACCGGCACCCTGCTGATCGACGCCGACGGCGTCTACGATCCGGGCGACATCAACGACCGGATGCTGCTCGGCCTCAAGGGCACTATGGGAGAGGTCGAGCTCCATGTGATGGCCGGGCGGTTGCAAGAGGCCAGACGCGCCGCCGCCGGACGCGGCGAGCTGCGCACCCCGCTGCCGGTCGGTTTCCGCTACGACTCCTGCGGCGAACCGGGTCACGACACGGTGATCGACCCCGATGCCGAAGTCCAGGCCGCCATTGCCGACGTGTTCACCGCGTTCGTAGCCTGCGGATCAGCCTACGGAGTCGTCACGGCCTTCGCCGGCCGGAAGTTCCCGCTGCGCGCTTATGGCGGAGTATGGGCCGGCCAGCTGCGGTGGGGCAAGCTCACCCACGCCCGTGTCCTGGGGGTGCTGAAGAATCCTGCCTATGCCGGAGCGTATGCCTTCGGCCGTTACACTTCCCGCCGCACCGTCGACCCGGACGGGACGGTGCACACCACCATCGTGGAACGGCCCCGCCCGGAGTGGGCCGTGCTGATCAAAGACCATCACGAGGGCTACATCCCCTGGGCTGACTTCCTGGCCAACGAGGCCAGGCTGGCCGCCAACCACACCGCCGCCGGAGCCCGCCCCGCCCGCGAGGGCATCGCGCTGTGCCAGGGCATCATCGTCTGCGGCAGCTGCGGCAAGCCGATGATGACTAACTACCACACCGGCCAGCGGCCAGCCTATGAGTGCAGTTCCCGCCGTGACCGGCTGACCACGCCCACCTGCCGGACGGTAGCCGCGGCCTGCGTGGATGAGGCGGTCGCGGGCGCGCTGCTGGCCGCGCTCACGCCCGGGCAGGTCGCTTTGGCGTTGTCGGCCGCCGGTGAGGTGGCGGGCCGGCATCAGCGCGTCAGCCGGGCCGCCGGGCTGGCGGTGGAACGGGCCCGTTACGAGGCTGACCGGGCCGAGCGCGCCTTCCACCAGGTCGAACCGGAAAACCGCCTGGTCGCCCGCTCCCTGGAAGCCAGGTGGGAAGCCAAACTCACCGCCCTGGCCGAAGCCGAGCAAGCCCTGGCCGCCACCCAGGACGCACTGCCGCCCCTGCCCGGCCGCGCCGAGCTGGAGAAACTCGCCGCAGACCTGCCCGTCCTCTGGCACGCCGGCACCACCAGCGCCAGGGACCGCAAGCGGCTGCTGCGCACCCTGATCGCCGATGTCACGATGCTGCCCGAGCCAGACCGGAGCAAAGTACGGATCGGGATCCGCTGGCACACCGGCGCCGTCGACGAACTCATCGCGGACAGGCCGCTGCCTCCCGGGCCCGCCAGGCGCAGCCCGTCCCCGGCAGTGGAGATGGTCCGCCAGCTCGGCCCGACCACCGACACCCGCGACCTGGCCGGACGCCTCAACGCCGCCGGGCTGACCACAGGCCACGGCAAGCCGTTCGACGTGGCCGCCGTTCAGTGGATCCGTCACGCCTACAAGATCCCGGCACCCAGCCCTTACGACCCTGGCGAACTCAGCGTCGCCCAGGCCGCCAGCCGGCTGGGCTGCAGCACAGGCGTCGTCTACTACTGGCTCAAGACAGCACAGCTCACCGCCCGCCGCGGTGCCGGCAACCGGCTCTGCATCCCCTGGACCAGCCAGATCGAGGCCGACTGCCGGGCCCGCAGCGCTCAATCCGGCCACCTGACCCCAGCCGCCCGCCGCACCAGCCCTCGCCAGGGACGCTGAGGCCGGCGAGAACGTCAGTACCACCCGCCATCCTGTTATCAACGGGTCACCGAACGGCCTGACCACACACATCAGCATCCATCCGGAACATTCCCACACGCGGTTGCAGGAGGGGCAGTATGAATCGTCCGTCCCCACCATCGCCGACCGGGTGGTTCAGGCGTCCCTGAAGCTGGTGCTCGAGCCTGTCTTCGAGGCGGACTTCGAGCCGTGCTCGTACGGGTTCCGGCCCAGGCGGCGCGCCTGGGACGCGGTTGCTGAGATCCACCATTTCGGCACCATGGGGTACCGGTGGGTGCTGGATGCCGACATCGAGGCATGCTTCGACCAGATCGATCACACCGCCTTGATGGCCCGGGTCCGGGCACGGATCAAAGACAAGCGTGTCCTGGCGCTGGTAAAAGCGTTCCTCAAGGCCGGGGTCCTCACCGAGCTCGGCCAGAACAGGGACAGCCACACCGGCACGCCACAAGGGGGGATCGTCACGCCCCCAACGCAATAGATAACTTCTGCTTTGAGGTCACGCTGAGCTACCGGCGGCTGGAACGGCCGCGGCGCGTCCCGGCTAGATA
>DASYYE010000254.1:0-5780 GCA_035946955.1 Streptosporangiaceae bacterium
CGGCAGCCGGGTGCCGGTCTTCCGGCTCCCGGTCGATGACGGCTCAGTGGATGTTGCGGTCGCCATCTGTGAGGACCTGTGGCAGGACGGCGGGCCGGTACTGGTGACCCGCCGGGCCGGCGCCGGCCTGCTGGTGGTGCCGAATGGCTCGCCCTATGAGCGCGGGAAAGACGACGTACGACTGGACCTGTGCGTCAGGCGCGCCGCGGAGGCCGACGCGACCCTCGCTTACGTGAACATGGTCGGCGGCCAGGACGAGCTTGTCTTCGATGGTGACTCGATCATCGTCGACCCGGCCGGCACCCCGCTCGCCCGCGGTCCGCAGTTCGAGGAGGCACTGGTCGTCGCCGACCTCGACCTGCCCGAAGCCGACCCGGCCGCCCCGTTCGGCGACTGTCCCGCCGACCCCGGCGACGGTACTGCCATGACGGTCCACCGCGTCGCCGTCCCACCAGCGCCCGCGGGCCGCCGGGAACCGGCCGATGGCCAGCCGCAGGCGTTCTGGCCGAGGCTGTCGCCCCTGGGCGAGGTCTATGCCGCGCTCGTGACCGGGCTGCGCGACTACGTGCGCAAGAACAGGTTCTCCTCGGTCGTCATCGCGCTGTCAGGAGGGATCGACTCTGCGCTGACCGCCACCATCGCGGCCGACGCCATCGGCCCCGAGCGCGTCTACGTCGTGCTGATGCCGAGCCGCTACTCCAGCGACCATTCCGTCACCGACGCCGAAGACCTGGTGAAGCGCCAGGGGCTGCACGCCCGCACCGTGCCGATCGCCCCGATGGTGGAAGCGTTTGGGAATCTGGAATTGCAGGGGCTGGCGGCGGAGAACCTCCAGGCGAGGGTCCGCGGCATGGTCCTCATGTCGGTGTCCAATGCGGAAGGCCACCTCGCGCTGACGACCGGGAACAAGTCCGAGCTGGCCACCGGGTACTCGACGCTGTACGGCGACTCGGCGGGCGGCTTCGCGCCTATCAAGGACGTGCCCAAGACGCTCGTGTGGGACCTGGCCCGGTGGCGCAACCACGAGGCGGCCCTGCGAGGCGAGACACCACCGATCCCGGAGAACTCCATCACCAAGCCGCCCAGTGCTGAGCTGGCTCCCGGCCAGCTCGACTCCGACACGCTGCCGGACTACACGGTGCTGGACGCGGTGCTGGAGGACTACGTCGTCAAGGACATGGGCGCGGCCGAACTGGTAGCCGCCGGGCACGACCCGGACCTGGTGCACCGGGTCATCGCCATGGTGGACCGCGCCGAGTACAAGCGGCGCCTGTACCCGCCCGGACCCAAGATCACGCCGCGTAACTTCGGCCGCGACCGCCGCCTGCCCATTTCGAACTGGTGGCGCGAGCCGGGCCCAGGACAGACCAGCTGAGCGCGGGTGGGCTGAACGCCGCCCGATCAGCTCAGCATCAGCACCGCGTAGCAGGCGAGCCAGTGCTCGACCATGTAGTCGTCGCCGACCACATGCGGCAGCGCGGCTTCCGCGTGGGTCTGCGCGGCGGCCATGGCGGGGCCCACCCGCGGGTCGTCCGGGGGCAGTGACTCGGCGATCCGGCGCCAGCACCAGGCGCGGCTGGCATTCAGCCCGTGCAGGTGAGCGATCTGCCCGTCGGTGGCGTCGGACACGACGGCCGGGGTGAACAGGGTTTCGGGCTCGCCGCCCGCGATGCCGGGCAGGAACATCGACAGCCAGAAGCCGAACTCGTCCCCTGGGAGAACCTGGGCCATCAACTCGGCCTCGCACAGTGCGGGCGACAGGAAGTCGTGGCCGGACGGCTCCCAGGCGCCGGGGTAGATCGTGTCCCCGCCGAACCAGGTGAAGGCCTTGTCCGTGATCGCGGCCAGCAGCACGGGGTCGCCTTCGGCGGCGATCCGCCGCGCGAATGGCAGGGCACGGGACAGGCCGAACGCCGAGTTGCCGTGCACGCCGTGGCGCACCGGGTAGGTGGCCTTGGGCAGCCATTCGAGGAAGCACTGTGTCACCGCCCTGGCCAGCGGCTCCATAGCGGCTGACCAGCGGTGCCCGTCGCTGTCCGCGAGACCGCGCGTCTCCTCGGCGAGCATGAGGGCCCAGCCCCACCCGTAGGGGCGCTGCCCCCACTTGCCGGGCCCGCTGATGTACTCGGCTTCGGCCGTCATCCCCACCGTGCTGAAGTGGGTCCGCAGCGCCGCCCGGACCTCCGAGGCAGGCACATGGTCGGGAGCTATGCGGAGCAGCCGCACCAGCACCCAGTGCATCTCCACGCAGGAGTGCCAGTCGAGGCTGCCGTAGAAGACCGGCGTACGCGCCCGGGGCCGGAACGGGAAGTCACCGGGCCTGGTCATGGTGTGGTGGACGTCCGCCGGGAACTCGCGCTTGATATTGGTAACCGCAACCTGCGCGTAGTTCGTGGCCTCAGCAAAGAGCAGTTTCCGCCATTGCTGAACGAGTCCGGTTGTGTCCCCCATACCCACTGATCCCATGGCACCTCGCGTCTCCGCCCGGTGTACCCGGTAACGGCCCGAGCGTAACGCCAGGGCCGATGTGGATCACCAGCGCCTGCGACACTGTGACCATGAGCGAGCCGGAGGGGCGCGGCGCCCCGGCGGGCGTGACCAGCAGAGCGACGTCGTTCGGGGCGGTCGCTGACGTGTACGAACGTGGGCGGCCCCCTTACCCGGCCGCCGCCATCGAGTGGCTCCTGCCGCTGGGCGCGCTGCGTGTGCTCGACGTCGGGGCTGGCACGGGCAAGCTGACGCGGCAGCTCAGTGGGATGGGCCTGGACGTGGTGGCGGTCGAGCCGTCGGCCGGGATGCGGGAGCAGTTCCGCCAGGCGGTCCCGGGGACCCCGGTGCTGGCTGGTACGGCCGAGCACATCCCATTGGCTGACAACACCGTGGACGTGGTGCTGATGGCTCAGGCCTGGCACTGGGTTGACCCAGACCTGGCCCTGCCCGAGATAGCCCGGGTGCTGCGGCCGGGCGGGCGTCTCGGCGTGGTCTGGAACACCCGCGACGAACGGGTCGACTGGGTGGCCAGGCTCAGTGCGATCATGCACGACCGTGAATCGGATAACCCGGACGACCACACACCCGCGCTAGGCCCGCCGTTCGGTCCAGTTGACCGGCACCGTGTCGAGTGGGAATGGCAGCTGCCCGCGGACGACTTGATGGACTATGTCGCGTCGCGCAGCTACATCATCACGATGACCGCGCAGGAGCGGTCAGCCACCCTGGACATGGTCCGGAACCTGCTGGCCACACACCCCGCGCTCGCGGGTGCGGGCTCGGTGGGACTGCCCCAGGTCACGGTCAGCTCCCGGGCTGACCTGCCTGGCTGACTTCCGGGTCGCGGGGGGTGAGCCCACGCAGGAGCTCGTCCACGACCCGCTCGGGGTAGTCAGGCGGGATGCTGTCGTGCTTGCTACGGACGACCACCGCCCCGACCAGCATGAACAGGGCCGCGTCCAGGTCGGTGTCCGCCCGCAGTTCGCCGGTGGCCGCGCCGCGGCGCAGCACGGTGCGGAACACCTCGCGCCGCGGTTCCACGACCGTCTCCCGGTAGCGTGCCATCAGCCGCGAGTACTTGGGGTACTCCCCTATCAGCATCGCGAACTCCCGGCCGCCGTACCGGCCGCCCGCTTCCGCGTACACGGCGCGCACCAGTGCGACCAGGTCGTCGCGGACACTGACACCGAGCGGCTCAGGCAGTGGCGCCTTGAGCGTCGCGAGCGCGTCCAGGAGCAGGTCTTCCTTGCCCGGCCAGCGGCGGTAGATCGTCGCTTTCCCCACGCCGGCCCGGGCCGCGACCTGTTCGATGCACAGGCCCTCCGGGCCGCTCTCGGCGAACAGTTCCAGTGCCGCGTCGATGATGGCCTGCCCGGCCTGCCCGCTGCGTGGCCGGCCGGGGCGGCGCAGGCCAGCCGCATCTGGCTGGGTGCCTGCCCCGCCACCGGGAGCCAGTTCGGCCACGGTCATGTCATCCCTCCACGGCTACCGGCTCGGGACGTCCGGCCGGGGCGGCCGACTCGCCTGTCGCCGCGCACGCCTCGGCCCGGCCTGGCATCCAGACTGCCACCACTATCGCGCCCAGCAACGTGATCGCGGCCGACACCAGCGTGGTGATGTGCATGGCATGCACGAACGCGGAGTCCGCAGAGTGGGCCAGCCCATGGGCGGCCGGGCCGAGCCGCTGCGCCACAGCCTGGGTCGCAGTGATCGACCCGCCCGCCGCGCCGCGCACAGCCGCGGGCAGTCCGGCCAGGTGCGGGCCAAGCTGGTCACGGTAGGCCTGGGCAAGGACCGAGCCGAGCACCGCCACACCCAGGGCACCAGACACCTGCCTGGCCGTGTTGGTCAGCGCCGAGCCAGCGCCCGCGCGTTCCCTGGGCACCACCGACATGACTGCCTCGGTAGCGGGTGGCATCACACAGCCCATCCCGCAACCCTGGACAAAGAACAGGACGCCCAGCACCCAGACCGGTGTCGTGGTGCCGAGCAGTTGGTAGCCGGTGAGCGCGGCGGTCACCACGGTCAGGCCACCGGCTGCCACCACTTTCGTGCCGAACCGGCTGACCAGGGCCGCACTGCGGGGGGCCATCAGCAACTGCCCGGCCGCGAACGGGAGCGACAGTACACCCGCGTGGAGCGGGCTGTAGCCGCGGACGCTCTGCAGGTAGAAGCTCAGGAAGAACAGCGCGCCCATCATGCCGAAGAACACCAGCGAAAGCGATGCGATCGCCGAGGACAGCCGCGCGTCGCGGAACAGCCGCACGTCCAGCGACGGATGCTTGATCCTCGCCTCGTACCAGGCGAAGAACGCGAGTATCGCCAGGCCGCCGACCGCGGGGCCGAGCACGTCCGGGTGCACCCACGAGCCCTTGTCGCCGCCCTGGATGATGCCGTACACGACGAGCACCAGCCCGGCGATGGAGGCGAGGACGCCGACGTAGTCGATCCGCCCGGGGTTGGGGTTCTTCGACTCGGGCACCAGCAGCGCGATCGCGGCCACGCTGGCGGCGGTGAACGGGACGTTGATGAGGAACACCGAGCCCCACCAGAAGTGCGCGAGCAGCAGGCCGCCGACGATGGGGCCGATGGCGATGCCGATGCCCACCGCGACCGCCCAGATGCCGATGGCCTTGGGCCGCTCGGCCGGCTCGAATACGTTGGAGATGATCGACAGGGTTTGCGGCATGACCGCCGCGGCGCCCAGGCCCATCGCGGCTCGCGCCCAGACCAGCTGCTCGGGCGAGTGTGAGTAGGCGGACAGCAGCGAGAACAGCCCGAAGGCCAGCATGCCGATCATGAGCATGCGCTTGCGGCCGATCCGGTCGCCCACCACCCCGAAGGTGAACAGGAGGCCGGCGAACACGAGCGTGTACGAGTTGATGGCCCACTCGAGCTGCCCCTGGCTGGCGCCGAGGCCAGCGGGGGCGGGCTCGGCGATGGTCTTGAGCGCGACGTTCAGGACGGTGTTATCAAGGACGATCGCCATCAGGCTGGTGATCAGCACGCTGAGGATGAGCCACCGGCGGCGGTAGATCTTGGGCTGGGACGAGAGAACGGCTGCTTGGGGGGAAACGCTGGGCGAGTCCATAGGTCCCTTCACGAGTTCACGAAGGTCACGTTCACGAAGTCTGTGGGCGCCACGGGCGCCTGGCCCGTGTATCCCGGGGCGGGCGGGCCGCCCCGGGAAAGCCAACAATACGGAACAGGTCCGTATCGCAAAAGATTCCCGCTTCCGCGCTGGATGTCCAGCTGGTCAACCGCTGCCGCCGGCCGGCTGGGAAGCCGCC
>DASYYE010000255.1:0-10732 GCA_035946955.1 Streptosporangiaceae bacterium
AGTTCCAGCAGCGCGGCGGTGTCAATGCTCACCTCCGGCTGATAGGCGACCGTGGTGACCTCCAGGCCCGCCGGGCTGGCGTCGTCCCCCGCCCCGGCGTACTCGGGGATGGTGGCCCGGCCCTGGACCAGGCCGTTGCCCGGCGCATACCAGGTGCGTGTCAGCCAATCACCCGGCCCGGCTGGCTTTTCTGGCGCTCGGCGCCGGTGGTCCTTGCGGAGCTCGGCCAACATCCGGTCAGCGCAGCCGAGCAGGTCGCCGCCCACCATCGGTACCGCAGCCTCCGCCCGGCCCGGCGTGTCCCCCGCCAGCCGGAACGGGAAGCGCATCTCATCATCACCGCTGACATCCAGCAGCCTCCGCGCCCGTGCCCTGAACACGCCGACTCTGGTTAGTTCTTCGGGTGCGGCCGCAAGCACGGCGGTGATGCGCTGCTTCTCCGGCTGGCTCAGGCCCCGCCAGGCAGCCCAGGCATCGTAGTGGCCGCCCAACAGGAAGGCTGCGTGCGTGAACGAGGAGGTCAGCGTCCCGTCTTCGGCCCTCTGAGGGAAGTAGTGCGCGGCCAGGGCCAGCGCCGCAACGATTGCCCCGTCGTTCTTAGTGAGCTTCTTCCTCATGCCCATCGCGCGCCCACCCTCTGGCAGACCAGTGCGCCGATCTCCCCAGCCGTCGCAACATTCAGCCCAAACTCCTTGCACACGGTGGTGAGCAGCGGCACGTCCGGCGCCCGGTAGTCAGGCACGACAAGCCATTGCGCGCCACCCGCGTCACCCTCGTCCGCCTGCACTTTCCGGGCCAGTAGCAGGGGATTGCTGTAGTCCTTCAGGTCGATGCGGAATGGACTCATGCCCGCGCCAGTGCCCGCCTCGACGTGCAGGTCGTAGGAGTCCAGGTCTGGCCACAGGACCGGCTTCAGCCCGCGGGCCTCCAGCGCCTTGTACAAGGCGACTTCGACCAGACCCGGAATGGTGGTCCACCGCCACACACCCCGGGTCAGTGCCTTGTGCCCCTCGACCGGCTCTGGTTCTGGGATCCGTCCTCGCACGTCTGTGAACAGGACCGATGCAGCACCCGATGGCCGCGGCGGCGCTGACGAGGCGGGGACCAGCGAGGGTGGCTTCCCCTTGTCGGGGACCTTGAAGTGGTAGGCGGCGCCCAGCGCGGCGTGCGGTCGGTGAAAGCACTGTGCGCTGCCGGTCTTGGTCCCGCGGGCCCTGCGCGTGGTGATCTTCATGGGCCAGCGGCAGATAGGGCAGGCGAACCACCACCGGTCAAAGGTGGCGGCGTGGACAATGGGCTGGTAGTAATCGGCGACGCTGCTGGGCAGCGGTAGCTTGCGCAACTTGCTGTCCAGCCCGGCTGGAGTCTCGATCAGAGCTTTGCGGCCGACGACGTAGGCAGCCGGATCCTGGCGCTTCTTCAAAGCGGTGTACACCCGCTCCTGGTCCATCTCAGCTTCCAGGAACTCCCTGGTGGCTGGCCGTCCGCCCCGGGTGGCTTTCGCCAGTGCCCGCAGCACGAGCCGCTGCTCCTGCTGGAGGTCGTACAGGTCATCGTCGTACTGGCCGTCCTGCGTGATCAGGTGCACTCCCTGCATCTCCTCGGCGGGTACACCGTCGGGCAGCAGCAAAGCAAGATCCTTTGTGAGCAGGTCACGGAAGGCGGAGAACGTCAGGGGACTGGCTGGGCCGCGCGAGGCGAGGATCTGCCCGTGCGCCTCGATAAGGGTCTCAAGCCGCCCCTCGGGCGGCTGTTCAGTGTCGGTGAGGGCCTGGGCAGCCATGGCGGCGGCGGTCATCACCTGGTGCCGGACAGTGGTCGCATCCACGGGGGAGGCCAGGTCATTCACGCCAGACACCATAGACGGCGGCAGTGACAGTCTGCGGTCCCCTGTGGACCGCCGGAGAACACCAGGGGACGATCAGCCCAGGTTGAGGCCGTCCACTGCGACATCGGGGTACAGAGCCCGATAGGCCGCGAGGTACTCGGTCATGTGCCGCCTGCCCGGCTCAGTGAGTTGCCACCGGTACTCCTTGACATAGGAATCCTCACCGGCTTCCTCCCGCACCGCGATGCTGTCGATGTACCCGCGGCTCATTGCGCCGTGCGGCCGGAACCCCGTGCCGAGGTAGAACCGGGACCTGCCCCACAAGTCCGACTCCGGCAAGCCCGAAGGCCCTGCCATGGCAACCTTCACCAGGTTCCGCCACAGCCACTCCGACAGCAGGTGTGCCGGTGGCCGGGGCCGACTCACCTCGCCCAGGCCCGCGCGGGCGCACGCCCTGCCCAGCCGGGTCAGCTCAACCAGTACCCGTGGCACCGACCCCAGCGGAAACACCTCCACCTGGTCCTGACTCACCTGCAACAGTCCCCGGCGGGTGAGGGCATGCACTGTAGCGCCGGCACCGGCGTCGTGATGGCCCTCTTTCCGCAGGCGTTCCTGGATCTGGGTGTAGCCGGTAAAGGCAGGGTCGGCCTTGATTGTGAACGGCAACTTCCGCCACTGCACCGGCGCGCCAGCAGGCAGGCCCGCTGCATGCTTGGCCTTGGCGTCCTGTTCGGCCTCATGGTCCTCGCGGTAACAGGCGACCAGATAGGCTCGCTGCCGCTCGTTCAACTCGTTCCATGATCTTTCCGCCCTGCCCAGCCCAACCCGCGCCGACTCAGCGCCGGCACCGGGAAGATCCTTTGCCTCGGGGCGCCGCAAGAGGTCGGCTTGTGCCGGGAACGTCCGGAACCATGCACGGCGAACCTTTCCGGTTGGTACCCCGTAGGTCACCCCCAGCGCAGCGATTACTTCCTTCAAAACAGCGGGGTCACGCCAGGCGCGGACCTCCCTCCCGGACTCCACTGCTTGCAGCCGCCAGACCGTCATCCCTGGCAGATCCACCGCCAGAAGACGCGCAGCCTCCGCCCGGTCCAACCCAGCAAAACGCCGAAGATCCCCTAGCGTCTCTTCACCCTCCGGTACCCCAGCCAATACTTGAGCCGTGACACCGAGAACCTCAGCCAGCCTCTTCAGACTTCTCGGAGACGGAGAGTGCTTCCCCTGCTCATAGTTGAGAACCTGCCGTGCAGACACACCGACAGCGCGGGCCAGCACCACGAGGCTCATCCCTGCTGCGACACGTCGCGACGACAGCACACCGGGCGCCAAAGGCTCTGACTGCCGGGACATATGATCATTATAGACTTCACCGAAGTTTATAATGACAGCAGCAGTAGCCGACCGATCCCCCCAGCTACTCTGCTTGGAGTTCGGTGTGAGGCGTCATTTCGCTGACCGGGGGAAGCGTCACAGGGTGTCAGCGGGCAAGAGCCACCAGGTGTCAGTTGGCGGGCGGCTGCCCGTGCAAACCGGCGTGGCGGGAACGGGCGGCTGGTTGTCAGTAGTGGTGCTCCGCTGCTGACACCAGCGCCGGGCGCCGCGACGTCGGCGGGCGGCACGGATCTCCTCCTTGGCGATCTTGCCGGCTGGCAGTAACGGCGGAGCTGGCGGCTGCGGCAGCCTGCGGCCATCCGAAGGCCCAGTAACTGCCGTGCTTGGCGTCACACCCCGGGGCCCTTGCCTCTAGCCGGGGGATCCCTTCATATTCCCGTCCGTGCCGGCCTCATCGCCGCCCGCCCTCAGCATCCCGCACCAGCTCGAACTGGTCCGCGCCGGCTACAAGCCCAAAGTCCGAGCCGTTATCCCACTGCACCTTGACGACCCCCCAGTCGTCGGTTCCCGTGACCGTGCCCAGGTCGCCCGGCTGAGGGACGGACGAGCCGCGGAGCTTTTCGTATGCCGCGGCGTACTTCGCGGACACAAGCCGCACCCGGTCGCCGGGCTTGCATCTGTTCGCCGCCGTAATGGCAGCCTCCTGCTCGACGGCCGCACGGGACCGGGCAGCGTCGCGCTCGCTGGAGACCACCCAAGCGACAGTCAGGCCCAATACCGCGACCGCCGCGGCTGCCGGCCAGCGCCACGCGGACGGAACCGCCACGATGAACGCCACCACGACGGCCAGCACTACCGCGGCCATCGCCACGTCCGGGCTGACACCTCGGGCCCTGCCAGGCCCGGTGCTCGCCCACAACGGGCCGAACCGGAACCTCAGGCCGCCCCTCATGGAGTTGCCCCCTCCTTGGAGGTAATGGTCATCCTCCAGCATGGAACACCAGCACCCTCAACCTGCCAAGCCTCAACCCCGTTGCGCCACCCCGCCGCTGACCTCGAGATCAGCCTACGCGGATTGAAACTCCAGGAGCCCGGCCCGCTGCTCCGTCAGCAGCGCGCCCCGGTCTGCGCTGTCCGGCACAACGTGTTTTGTGATCTGCGTCATAGGCCAGCCGGCACCTATGGCGATCTTGGCGGGAGGGCGCTGGGCCGCCCTGGGATCCGCCGCGCTCCCGCGCCCGACAGAGTGCCGGGCCGTGGATGGCCACTGGGCGCTGCATGACCCGCCCGCAGCGTCTGCGGACCGTGGGCGTGACACGCCAGAGGCACTGTGCCGCCCGTTCGGACCAGTCCAGGACCACTAGGCGCAGATCCCGGCCGGGCCGGGCGTGTCGGCAAGCGAGGCTTCGGCCGCCAGGGCCCCCGGGGGGTGCGGTTGAGGCCGGGCCATGGCGGGTGTTGCGGGGCAGCAGCCCGGCAGTGCCTCACCGCGGCTTGGGCACATGGGACAGGTGGCTGGCGGGCACGGGACCTTGGTCCCTAGCCTGCCGCCCGTGCGGGCGGTATGTATGACCCGTGCCGGCGCAGGGCCGCGGTGGCCTGCGGAAACCTACGGTCGTGGGGGCTGGTGGCAGGCGACGAGCAGGCACGGGCACGGGCGATGCAGCCGCGCCGGGTGGTGGAGCTGGCCGAGGAGGAGTGCTGGGCGCTGCTGGGCAGCGTGTCGGTGGGCCGGGTCGTGTTTACCATGAAGGCGATGCCGGCGGTCCGCCCGGTCAACCACCTCCTCGATGGCAAGACGGTCATTATCCGGTCCCACCTGGGCGCGGCGATCGCGGGCCACGCCGCTGGAGGTGGCGCGGTGGTCTGTTATGAGGCCGACGACATCGACCTGGCCTGCCACACTGGGTGGAGCGTGGTCGCAACCGGCCTCGCCTGCCTGGTCCGGCCGGCCGAGATAGCCCGCTATGAGCGGCTGCTGGAGCCGTGGGCGGCGGGCCAGATGGACCATTTCATCGCTATCACGCCGCAGGCCATCACCGGTATCCGGCTCATCGCTTGGTGCACCTGACTAGGCCGGGCCGCCCAGGCCAGCATCCCCCGGTCCTGGCGGGGGCCGACGGCGCCCGCAGGCGCATCAGGACATGCGGCGGGCGCGGGCTCGTGACAGGGCCGTGACTGGTGGTCACAGAAGGACAGGAGGTGATGTCATGCCCAGCCCCGTGCCCCCCGGCCCGTGCGTGTTCACCGCAGCGGACCTGGACGCGCTGACCGCGCGGGCAGGGTTGCCGCCCGCACGGCGGGAGAAAGTCCGCGCCGTGGCGGCTGTGACCGGTTTCGGTGTCACCAGCTATGTGGCCGATGAGCTGATCGACTGGGCCGCTGCCCCCGACGACCCCCTGTGGCGGCTGATGTTCCCCGCCGAGGACATGCTGGACGGCACGGTCACCGGCCCTACCACCAGCCAGCCGGGCACCGGCGCGCCAGGACGGCAGGTCCAGGCCGCAGCAAGGCAGGCCGGTGGCAGGCCTCTCGCAGCAGGCCCCCAGCCGGGTGAGTGCGTGCTGCCCGGCGCGCACCGCATCAGCCACGACACGGTGCTGATCTATCTCCCGGCCGGGCCGGGGTACGGCCTGGCCTGCCCCGGCGCGGCACACCCACCCCGCCGGGCCGCCCCGGCGCTGGCACCCGGCGACGTCGGGCGGCTGGCCGCCTGCCTGGCCGGCCACCCAGAGGTCAGCATGGTGGAGGTCGCCGGCGACGCCCTGGCCATGCCCGCGTGCACGCTGCGGGGCTACATCGAGCCACTGCTGGCCGCCGGGCACCTGGCCGCCATCCAGCTCCCCACCCGGGCACTGGCGTGCTGGCCGCACCGGTTCCTGGCCGGCCCAGACGCCGATGACACCCTGCGGCTGTTCACCCAAGCCACCGAGCAGGGCACCACGGTCATGCTGATGGCCTGCTTCACCCACCCCCGCGAGCTGGAACCAGACCCGGCCACCCGCGCGGCAGCCCGGGTCCGCGCCACGGGAGCGATGATCTGCACCAGCGGGCCGCTGACCGGCACGGTCAACGACGACCCCCTCACCTGGGCGGGCCTGTGGCGCGCCCAGACCCGCGCCGGCATGGTCCCCCACGCCATGACCATCCAGCACATCACCGGTCCAGCCGTGCACTACCAGGTGCCGCTGGCCCGGGCACACGATATCTTCGCCGCCGCCTACGCCAGCGTCACTGGCCTGGCCCGCACCGTGCGCGGACCAGTCATGGCCGACGGGCACGCCACCATCTGCCTGGACGGGACCACACAGGCCGGGACACAGAAACTGTTCGTGCTGCGCCATCTCCAAGCCCGCGACCCCCACCTGGCCGGCCAACCGTTCTTCGCCGCCTACGACCCACAAGCGGCCTGGCCAGACCAGCTCCACCCCCCAGACACCCCGCCCTGACACCGCCAGGCCGACCGATGACCGGTAGGGAAGAAACACCCCGGAACCAGCCGGCCCACGCCATCCACAGGCCACGCGGGATGGCGTAACGTCACAACTGGTGATAGCCGTGCCGGACTCGCTGGAAATGCTGGTCACCGGCGACCCGGTGGCCGAAATCGACGCGGCGCTAACCCGCGCCGCCACCCAGCTCCGCACCGCCCACGCCACCTGCGACACCCCCACCATCGCGCGCCTGACCGCATGGATCGACTACTGGCTCGACCAGCGGCTCCAATTCGACTACCCCTGCCAGCAGACGCAGCCCATACACCCCTGACCAGACACCGGCCACGACCCACACTCGACCCGCAGCGCGGCATCGAGGGCACCGACAACCCCGCGACGTCTGACCACTGACATTCAGACGACGCCTCTCAGGCTGGTGCTGATGCTCCCGCTACTGGCTGGATTCCGTATCAGCGGTCTGTCCGTCCCCGCGAAGCAGCTGGCGGGTGATCGCGACAGCGGTATCAGGATCGGCCTGGAGAGCCTGCAGGGCGGTGGCCATCATGCCGTTGAACTCGCCGAGATGCTGCTGGAGATCCCGCAGCCGGTCGCGTACGGCCTTGTGGCACCACGCCTTCATGGCGACGTCGAGGACTGCCTGGACATCGCTGATCAGCTCGTGGGCTTCCTCGGTGGTGATGTCCGCTGGCAGCAAGACGGACCCGTCGGCGTAATCGACGTACAGCCCGCGCATCTTGCGCAGGTGCTCGCCGCGGACGGCATCGGCCAGTCGCCCGGCGGCGGCAAGGACCGGTCCGCCCGGCTCGCGGATCAGCAGGGACAGCAGCCCGCGGGCCCACATCAGTTTGTCCGTGTGGCTTGTCCACGCTGCCCAGAAGTCGTCATCGCCGCGGATGCCGAAGAACCTCACCGGCATCGGAAACAGGCCAAGGAGGCAAACGCAGGACTTGCCGACTTCTTCCAGCGCCAGCGTGGCCAGGGCATGGGCCCTCGGGCCGCGCCCCGCATCTAGCAGCAGGCGCGCGTCATCGAGCAGGCCTTCCGCGTTACGAAGGCACGCCTGGATCAGCGTCACCAGGTCTTCGGATGGTGGGATCGCGCGGGTCACGTGCTAAGCCTGACACGATCAAGGCCGAGCCATACACGAAGCAAGCTCGCGCTGAGCCAGGGTTCGGCGGGTCGTGACGGGTCAGGTCCAGGCGGGTGGTCCATGTCGAGCCGGAACCGGCCGCAGGGGCTGATGTGGGAGCAGAACAGCGGGGAGAGCGCCCTGCGGTCGGTCAGCCGGCCCTGGTGACGGCCCGCGAGTACCGGGCGCGAGCCGGCCGCGACCATCGCCTGTGCGGTGAGACCCCCCATATAGCCGGTGGCCCCGTACAACACGGACTGTCAGCGGGTCCGTGTTCAGCGCCTTCGACGCCAGCATGCACAGACGCCGCGCGAGGCCGGCCCGGCCCAGAACCCGCTGGCGCTCTACCGGGTCGTCGTCATCGAGGATGCGCGCGGTCCCAGACCGCCACCCAGTGCGCATTCCGCTGACCTTGACACGCACCACAGCGACGTCCAGGACCGAACAGACCACGCCGTTACCGATGCCCGCCACCCCCCACCCCAAACCACGAGCCAAGGCAGCTAGCCCGGACGGTGACGACGGTCGCCGCAGCGGGGCACCCAGCCAGAACCCGCCCCCTGACCCGCACGGCCGGGCAGCTGGTCACCGCCACCCGCCCGGCCGTACCCCAAGACAGCACCCGCCAGTCCCCGAGGCGGCCTCAGCATGGCCCAGTGACCGCACCTGACAACACCCGGCGTGGCGACGCCGCAGACCCTCAGGCGTGCAAGGAGTTACAACCCACTGACAATCTCATGACGCATCATCACTGACATTCAGGTGACGCCTCACACCACCCCGACACCCAGCGGCTGATCGACTTCGGCCAGCCACTGGCGGTCCTGTTCGTCGCAGTCCTGCACTTCATACCTGACTCAGACCAGCCACACGCCCTCGTGGCCAGGTACCTCCATGCCGCCGCCCCCGGCAGCTACCTCGTCCTCTCCCACGTGACAACCGACCCGAGCCCACGCACCGCCGCCAAGGTCTAACGGGTCTACGCCAGCACCACCAACCAGGCCGCACCCCGCCCACGCACCGACATCCTCGCCTTCTTCGATGGCCTAGACCTCACCGAACCGGGCCTGGCACCCGTCGCGCAGTGGCGACCCCAGCAACCCATCCACGATGACCCAGCGAAGGGATGGATACTCGGCGGGCTCGCCCGCAAGAACGGGCAGAACGAGGTTCGCGCATCCGCCTGACCAGGCCCAGCAGTGGACCGCGCCTTCCCCACACAGGGAATGAATCACCTCCGTAACCAGATCCCTCGACGCGCCGTCACGAGCCCCGCACACCACAGACGGGCAGCAGGTCATCAACCTCATCGGCCACGCCCACGCGAATCGTCGGCACGGCGGCGCACGCCGAGCTGGTCGCGCACGCCTCGACCGTCTGTCAACCTTCCGGCTGCTTCCCAGTCCTGCCAGGCACGCTTGCTGATCCCAGGGCTGCCGAGACCTTCGCTGGTGCAACGGCTGTCAAGCTCTCGGATCGCGACGGCGACTATCCAGCCGTGGGCGAGATGATGCGCCGGCAGCGGCAGCTGCCCGCAGCAGGACTGGATCTCACCCGCGATCGCATGCAGCAGGCCGATCCTCTAGCGGCGCCACACGCCGGATCCTCCCGCTAGTCTGTCCCAAGGTCACCACCCCCACGCTGCCCCGTCCCGCGCTGCGCACCGGGGGAG
Organism: Streptosporangiaceae bacterium; assembly: GCA_035946955.1. Taxonomy (GTDB): domain Bacteria; phylum Actinomycetota; class Actinomycetes; order Streptosporangiales; family Streptosporangiaceae; genus DASYYE01. The sequence goes on from DASYYE010000255.1 coordinate 9,420, forward strand.
GCCCTCAGGACGGGTCTGCTCCCTGGTACTTCTCAGCCCACGGGCTTCCAAGGCCATGGTCGCGGGCCGTGCCGCCCTCGCAGGCAGTCGACACGTAGGCGGGCTTCCTCCTGGTACTGCGGGTGCTCGGCCGCGAGCTGCGCTGCGTAGCACGTGACCCGGAGTTCGCGGATGTCTCTGAACGTTTCGAAGCCTGTCCAGGCTGTGACGTCATAGCCGTAGGTCTGGCAGAACTCCGCGTACTGCGTGCTGGTGATCAACGCGGTGGTCACGTGCTTGAATGCAGTGGAGACAAGATCCCACTCTCGGGGGCCGATGGAACAGCGTTCCAGGTCGAGCAGGACGACCTGCCCGCCGCCGGAAGCCATGACATTGCCCGACCAGGCGTCGCCGTGGACCACGCAGACTTCCAGGCCCCCGGCCACGGTGGCCCACTGGCCCTCCAGCTCAGCCAGCCTTTCCATCAGCCAGGCGCGGTCACCGTCAGGCAGGGTGACAGACCCTTCGATGCGCTCGGCCAAGCGGACGAAGGGGCGGAGCGGGCCCAATGGCACCCCGGCGGGGACAGGCAGGGCATGCAGTCGCTTGAGCACGGTGGCCACCTGGACGGGGGTTCCTTCGCGCAGATCTGTCAGCTCGTGCCAGAAGGTGACACTGCGCCCATCGACCTCCACCGGCTGGTCGATGCCCTCAAGTGCCGCAACGGCTGCCACGCCGGCGGCATTGAGCCAGTGTGAGACAGCGACTTCCCGGCGGGCGGTCCCCTGCTGCCCGGGCCGTGACACCCGCGCGACCAGATGCCCCGGCAGGCGGAAGACCGCGTTCTCTCCCAGGCGGATGGGTTCAGCACCCTCGGCGGGCAAGCCCACCGCCGCGCAGGCCCGGGAGAGGACCTGCCAGCAGGCGGACTCGTCTGTCACGCCGCGCCGATCAGCGCGCTGACGCGATCACGCAAGTCAGCGGCTGCCCGGTCCCGGCCGTGCCGGCTGGCGGCGCTGCGGAGTTCGCGCAAGGTGTCCGTCACTCGCCTGGAACGGACACGGCCCGCGTCCTCCATGGCCCGCTGGGCGACTGCGCTGGCCTCGCTGGGGTCTCCCCTAACCATGACGAGTGTCGCCAGTTTGATGCCGGAGAAGGCCCTCGACCGGGCGTAAGCGTCTGGGTGGCCGTTGACAGCGTCGGTGAGACGCTGGATGGCCGACGGCCGAAGTTCCCTATACCGCGTTCACCTCGAAGAAGAGCAGGGCGATCACCGCCCGGCTGGTCGTCCGCCGGGTCAAAGACCGCAACCGCCACGCAGCGGCCGGCCAGTA
>DASYYE010000256.1:0-2958 GCA_035946955.1 Streptosporangiaceae bacterium
CCGGGACTGTGCTTGGCCAGGTCGGTGCCTTTTCACCAGGTGCGACGGCAGGGTTTTGACGGTGCTGGTGAGGGCGTCGCGGACGGCTTCGGCTGAGCGCCCGTGGGGCAGGTGGACCAGCATGACGTAGCGGGTGGAACGCTCGACCAGCGTGCCGATCGCCGAGCCGCCGAGGGCTGGAGGCTGTGTTCCTCCAGCCATTCCCACACCACCGTGATGGCAGCCGCGTCTTGGTAGACGCCGGTGAGGCACAGACCGGCCAGCACCTGCCGCCCGGCCGTCCCTGCCGCCCGTGACAGCCACGCCGGCCAACCCCTGGGTTCCCGCCGCATCTGTCTCACGCCCTCGCTCGTCGCTGCCGCGCCCCGGTGCCCGCGGTCGGCCCATCATCACCTTCACTGACTGGAAGCACGCTGGAGTGCTGGTCGAGGCGGTCGCCCCTGAGCGGCAGCCAAGCGTTCCTTGACCGGGGCGGGCGACGATCCGGTTCATGAAAGCCCTTGTGCTCTCAGGAGGTGCCGGCACCCGGCTGCGCCCGATCACGCACACCTGTGCCAAGCAACTGGTGCCGGTGGCGAACAAGCCGGTCCTCTTCTATGGCCTTGAGGCCATCAGGGACACCGGCATCCGCGAGACCGGGATCGTCGTGGGCGACACCGCACCAGCGATCAAAGCGGCGGTCGGGGACGGCAGTGCGTTCGGCCTGGACGTGACCTACATCAGGCAGGACGAACCGCGCGGGCTCGCGCACGCCGTCCTTGTCGCACGTGACTTCCTCGGTGACGACGACTTCGTCATGTACCTCGGCGACAACTTCATCGTGGGCGGCATCACCGCGCTCACCGAGGAGTTCCGCGCCGTGCGGCCTGACGCGCACATCATGCTCACGGCGGTGTCCGACCCGCGTCAGTTCGGTGTCGCGGAACTCGACAAAGCTGGCCAGGTCATCGGCCTGGAAGAGAAACCGCTGCGGCCCAAGAGCGACCTGGCCCTGGTAGGGGTGTACCTCTTCACCCCCGCCATCCACGAGGCGGTGTCCCACCTCCAGCCGTCGGCCCGCGGGGAACTGGAGATCACCGACGCGATCCAGTGGCTGATCAAGGCTGGCCGCAAAGTGTCCTCCACGGTGATCACGGGTTACTGGAAGGACACCGGCAATGTCGCCGACATGCTCGAAGTCAACCGGATGGTGCTGGAGAGCGCAGAGCCCCTCACAGCGGGCACCGTAGACGCCAGCAGCGAACTCACCGGCCGCGTCGTGGTCGAGGCCGGCGCCACCATCACGAGGTCCCGCGTTGTCGGGCCGACGATGATCGGCGCCGGGACGGCTGTCACCGACTCCTACGTGGGGCCGTTCACCTCGGTGGCATCCGGCTGCGTCGTCACCGACAGCGAGATCGAGTACTCGATCGTGCTCCGGGGTGCCTCCATCCGTGGCGTACGGCGCATCGAGGCATCCCTGATCGGCCACGACGCGGAAGTGACCCCGGCGCCGCGTGTCCGCAGTGCCCACCGGCTGGTCCTTGGTGACCACAGCAAGGTCCAGATCATCTCCTGAGACGCTGGGAAGGCGAATGAGGATCCTGGTGACCGGCGGAGCCGGGTTCATCGGCTCGCACTATGTCCGGACGATGCTGGCCGGAGGCTACCCCGGCTGCCAGCAGGCACGGGTGACCGTGCTCGACAAGCTCACCTACGCAGGCAACCTGGCCAACCTGGCACCCGTCGCCGGCGACCCGAGGCTGGACTTCGTCCACGCCGACATCTGCGACCCCGTGGCGCTTGCCCGCGTGCTGCCCGGCCACGACGCGGTGGTCAACTTCGCCGCCGAGACACACGTGGACCGGTCGATCGCCAACTCCCAGGCGTTTGTCCAGACCAACGTGGTAGGCGTGCAGACCCTGCTGCAAGCGTGCCTGGACGCGGGAGTGCCCCGCGTGGTGCATGTGTCCACCGACGAGGTCTACGGCAGCGTGGACAGTGGGTCATGGACGGAGCTCTCCCCGCTGCTGCCCAACTCTCCTTACGCGGCCGCCAAGGCCGGTGGTGACCTCCTGGCCCGGTCCTACGCCCGGACACACGGTCTGGACGTCCGGGTCAGCCGCTGCTGCAACAACTACGGCCCGTACCAGTACCCGGAGAAGGTCATCCCGCTGTTCATGACGAACTTCCTCGACGGAGAGAAAGCCCCCCTGTACGGCGACGGAGGCAACGTCCGGGGCTGGGTCCATGTCGATGACCACTGCCGTGGCATCCAGCTCGTCCTCGAGCACGGGGAGCCAGGCGGTGTGTACCACATCAACGGCGACGTGGAATTGACCAACCGTGAGCTGACGGCGGCGCTGCTCGAGAGTTTCGGGCTGGGCTGGGAGATGGTGGAGCGTGTCCCCGACCGCAAGGGCCATGACCGCCGGTACTCCCTGGACGATTCGGCTCTGCGCGCGCTGGGTTACCGCCCTCTGGTCCCGTTCCACGAGGGTTTGGCCGAAACCGTGCGCTGGTACCAGGACAACCGTGGCTGGTGGGAGCCGCTGAAGCGGCCGGGGCGCGTCACCGCGCACCCGGCAGGCGTGGCCGCGGCCCGGGCGCGATGACCGGGTGGCTTGTCACTGGTGCGGGGGGGATGCTCGGGCACGACCTCGTCACCGTCCTTACCCGCCAAGGCGAAGACGTGACAGGCCTGGACCGGCGAGTGCTGGACGTCACCGACGCGGCGGCAGTGACGGCATGTGTGGCCGACCTGCGCCCGCGCACCGTTGTGAACTGTGCCGCTTTCACCGCGGTCGACGACGCCGAGGCCCGTGAGCACGACGCCTTCGCGGTCAACGCGGGCGGCGCCGCGAACCTGGCGCGGGCGTGCGCGGCCACCGGGGCCCGCCTCGTCCAGGTGTCAACGGACTACGTGTTCAACGGGACCGCGCGGCAGCCGTATGCGGAAGACGAGCCCACTGATCCGAA
>DASYYE010000257.1:0-30817 GCA_035946955.1 Streptosporangiaceae bacterium
CTGACCGGAAAATGTAGGGCCGTAACTGGGTGTGCGGCAGCGCCGGCGGAGCCGGCTGTTTTGGCTTGCCGGTGGGTGGGGTGTCTTGTCAGGCGGCGGGGGTGAGGGTGACGGTGTAGCCGAGGGCTTGGAGCTGGCGGATGTGGCTGCGGGCTTTGTGGTTCTTGCTGGTCTGGGTTTCGTGCCAGGCGGGGCCGAGGTCGCGGTATCTGGTGCCGCGGTCGTTGAGCAGGTGCCAGATGATGACCAGGATGGAGCGGGCGACGGCGACCTGGGCTTTGGCTTTACCGCGGCGGCGGGCGATCCGGTGGTAGCGCTCGCCGAGGAAGGTGCGGGTCTTGGCTGCGCCGGTGGCGGCCTGGCCGAGGTAGCCGCGCAGGTAGGTGTTGCCATGGCCTTTGCCGTGGCGGGTGCGGGGGCCGGACTGGAGGGTCTGCGGGCAGAGCCCGGCCCAGGCGACCAGGTGGCCGGCGGTGGGGAACCGGGTCATGTCCAGGCCGGTCTCGGCGATGATGGAGCGGGCCAGCCCGGCGCTGATACCGGGGATTTCTTCCAGCCGCGTGACCGCGGGCAGCGCGGCGGCGTCCGGGCCGGTCCCGGCGGCGGTCCCGGTGACGCCGTCGCCGTCGGCGCCCCAGGCGGCCGGGATCGTGGCGGTCTGCTCCTCGATCAGCAGGGTGAGCCGGGCGATCCGGGTGTCGCAGAAGGCGATCTGGTCCAGCAGCAGCTGGGCGGTCTCGGCGTGGTGGTCGGCGAACATGCCAGTCAGCGCCTCGACGAGGGCGTCGTGCTTGGCCCGCATCCGGGTGCGGGCCAGCCTGGCCAGCGCCTGCGGGTCGCGTTCCCCGGCGATCATGGCCTTGATCATGTCCTGCGCGGACAGTGTGGTGAGCTTGGAGGCCACGGCAGACACCTTGATCAGGGCGTCTTCGAGCAGCTTCTCCAGCCGCTGCCAGCACCGGGTCCGGTCCTGGACCAGGTGGGTCCGGGCGCGGGCGTAGTGCCGCAGCACCCGGACCTCGGCCGGCGGCACGAACGAGGGCCGGAGCATGCCGTTTTCGGTCAGCCGGGCCAGCCACATCGCGTCGAGCCGGTCAGTCTTCGGCCGGCCGGACAGCTGCCGGGCCTGGCTGGCGGACACCAGCTGCACGTCCAGCCCAGCCGCCTCCAGCAGGTAGAACCAGATCCGCCAGTACTCCGACGTGGACTCCAGGGTCACCTTCTGGGTCCCCTCAGCAGCGAGCTGCGCGGCTAGGCCGGTGACCGCGTTCATCGTGGCCTGGACCGTCCACACGGTGCTGGCCCGGGCGCCCGGCCGGGATGGGTGCGGCCCGCGGACGCAGACCACGCCCGAGGCCTTCGCCACGTCGACCGCGGCCACCCTCTCATAGGTTCGCTTGTGTTCCTGGTCCTCGACCACCTGCGGCTTGCTCACCGCGGCCTCCCCATGCTTGAGCCGATGCAGTAACCAGCGGGCTGCCCGGGGGCCCCGGTCAGGGCAGGCAAGCCGGAATACTGACCGTCGTGCTCGAGGCAACAAGAAGCGACCCTCAGGTCAAGGCCCCAGCGCCAGGCTTAGCAGCGGGCTCGTATCCCAAAGTGCGCCGGCGTCACGGGCAGCCCGCCCCTATCGTGCCGCCCGGCCCGCCACCCCCGAAGCCACACCGGCCATCACGCGGCAGCGGCCCCAGCCCGCCAACACCCGCACAGCCAGATTTCACGCTCGGCGACCGCCGGCCAAGCGAGTTGGCTTAACCCGTTATTCGCCCCGGTACGGGACACCTCGCCAGCGCGCCACCGCCCCCCCGGCACCGCCACGGCCGACCGACTGAACACAACGTGGCCTGCTGGTACTGGTCAGTTTCAGCGCAGCCAGGCCGTCAGTACACGTAGGGTTATGTCTCATGTCAGACCCAGGATGGGCCAACGGGAGCCCGGGGCAGGATCCCGTGCGAGGTACCCAGCCCGCCAGGCGCTGGCGGCGCTGGGGCATCGTCGGCTTGGTGCTGTGTCTCGTGGTGGCCGGCTACGTGGTGTTCAGGGTCACCCAGCAAGGCCCCAGCACCGGCCACCACGACGTGGCCGCGGCCTCCCCACAACCCAGCGCGGCAGGCAGCCCGAGCACCGCGGGTCACCAGCGCACCAAGGGCAAGGCCGGCAAGAAGTCCGGGAAACTGCGCGCAGGCACGGGCACCCGACCGGGGAGTGGCACCCGCTCCGGCGTGCTGAACGGGGTGCTGTTCGGCGGTGACATGCCACTGGCCAAGGTGACGAGCCAGCTTGGGCGGCCGCTGGCGATCTTGCGCACCTATTACTACCTGGGCCAGACGTTCCCGACCCCGGCGAACGCGCGGATGATGGCAGGCGGCACCACGATGCTGGTCAGCCTCGACACCCCGGCCGGTGGCCCCACGTACGCCTCGATCGCAGCCGGGCGCCAGGATCGGCCGATCCTTGCGTTCCTCACCGCGGTGCAGCAGGACGCGGTCAGGTACAAGCTGGGTGCCATCTACTTCTGCTTCGAGCACGAGGCGGACGACCCCACGCAGCACGGTGGGCTTGGCACCCCGGCCCAGTTCATCGCGGCCTGGGACCACATACACGCGCTCGCCGAGGCCCATCAGATGGACTGGCAGCAGGGCGGGCGCATCCACTGGGTGATGATCCTGACCCACCAGGCCTATGCCAGCGGCGGTGCCGCCTCGTTCTTCCCAGGGCTGAACGAGGTCGACGTCATCGCCGCCGACGGTTACAACAAGGGCGGCTGCCAGATAGCACGCGAAGCGGGCCACCTCCACTTCCACAACGGGGTAGGCACGCCGCTGACCCCCGGGTCGATCTTCAACCCGCTCCTGCGCTTCGCCGCAGGCATGGGCGGGCTGCCGGTGTTCATCGCGGAATGGGGCAGTGTCCCCTATGCCTCACCCACGGTCAGGCCGCAGTTCATCAGCCAGATGGAGTCTTACGTGGCCGCGAACCATGAGATCGCGGCGGCACTGTACTGGGACAGCAACCTGACGCCCTGCTACTACCAGGTCAACGGCTCCCCCCAGTCGCTCGCAGCCCTCACGACCATGGCCAAGTCGGCGCTGATGCAAGGCTGGCCAACTTCGAACTGAGCGGGAGCGTCCATCGCCTGCCTGGACACGGCAGGCGGCGTGGCGGTGAGCTGAGTTCCGGCGGCTGGACTCGAACCAGCACTAACCAGGATCCAAAGTCCTGTGGGCTGCCAATTACCCTACGCCGGACCGTCCCGGCTCGCGCGGTCCAGACCCCGCAAGGGACGCCACCACCCTACCGCCGCGACAAAGCGCCCAGCGCCGCTCACCCTCCCCGGTAAGGTGACCGCTCCAGCGGGTCGGGAGCCACTACTCGGCGATTACGGAGCGTGTCTGCTTGACTACGTTCTACGCATAACACAGCCTTGGGCTATGGGACGTGGGGGTCGCCCGAGTGTGAGCCTCACTACATCTGGATGAAATCCCGGCTAGTTCCTTGCCTAAGCTACGGTCTCGTAGGTTACGGTGACGTAAGCGTATGTAAATGCCCTGGCGACCGGGCTGACCTGAGGAGCGCGATGACACCAGCTACCACCACCGTGCCACCGACCCTGCTAGAGCCCGGCCCCGGCGATCCCGCCAGCCTTGCCCACGGCCTGGAAGACCCCGCGGCCGACCTGGGCAAGCGCGCCCCGCTCAGCGATTTCGAGGCGGAACCGAGCAGCCGCGTGAAGCGTTTCCTGGTCGGGGTCTTCGTCGCCGTGCCGATGCTTGCCCTGGCCGCTGCCGTCCCCCTGGCGTGGGGGTGGGGCCTGCTGGGCTGGCATGACATCGTGATCGCCGGGGTCTTCTACGTGGTCTCCGGCATGGGGATCAGCATGGGCTTCCACCGGCACTTCACCCACATCTCGTTCAAGGCGAACAAGCCACTGCGCATCGCGATGGCCATCGCCGGCAGCCTCGCCATCGAGGGGCCCGTGCTGCACTGGGTGGCCGACCACCGGCGCCACCACAAGTACAGCGACCGCGAGGGAGACCCGCACTCCCCGTGGCGGTTCGGTGACGACTGGAAGGCACTCACCAAGGGGCTGGCCTACGCCCACGTGGGCTGGCTGTTCGACCCTAGCCAGACGTCGAAGCAGAAGTTCTGCCCGGACCTGCTGGCCGACCAGCCGATCCGCCGGGTGTCCGACGCCTTCCCCGGACTAGTGGCGGTCACGCTCCTCGCACCTGCCCTCATCGGCGGCCTGTGGTCGCTGTCGCTGGCGGGCGCGCTCACCGCGTTCTTCTGGGCTGGCCTGGTGCGGGTCGCACTGCTGCACCACGTGACCTGGTCCATCAACTCGGTCTGCCATACCTTCGGCAACGAGGACTTCGAGGTCCGGGACAAGTCACGCAACGTCGCCTGGCTGGCCATCCCCTCGTTCGGCGAGTCCTGGCACAACCTGCACCACTCCGACCCGACCTGTGCCCGGCACGGCGCGCTCAAGGGCCAGATCGACATCAGCGCCCGCGCGATCCGCTGGTGTGAGCAACTGGGCTGGGCGTGGGACGTGCGGTGGCCGGACACGGAGCGGCTGTCGGCGAAGCTCACCGGGCGCCGCAGCAAGGCCCTGCGCCCCGCCGTAAAGCGCGCGTCGTAGGTGAACGCACCATATATGTCCGACTACCGGCGATGATAGGAGCGTGAGTAGTCCGGGCACAGCACCCAACCACCGCAGGCGGATGTCTGGCAAGGAGCGCCGCGAGCAGCTGCTTGACATAGGCCGCAGGCTCTTCGCCGAGCGCGGGTTCGAAGGCACCTCGATCGAGGAAGTCGCAGCTCAGGCCGGTGTCTCCAAGCCAGTCGTGTACGAGCACTTCGGCGGCAAGGAGGGGCTGTACGCGGTCGTGGTGGACCGGGAAGTCGAGCACCTGCTCAGCACGGCGACCAGCATCCTGAGCGGGGCTCGGCACACCGAGGACTTTGAGGCCGCTGCGGTGGCGCTGCTGCGCTACATCGAGGACAACTCGGACGGGTTCCGCATCCTTGTCCGTGACTCGCACCCCGCGTCCGGGTCGGGCACGTTCGGGAGCCTGATCTCTGACATCGCCAGCCAGGTGGAGTACATCCTGGGCGACTTCTTCCGCGAGCGGGGCATCGACACGAAACTGACCCCGCTCTATGCACAGATGCTGGTTGGGATGGTGGCGGTCACCGGTCAATGGTGGCTCGACGCACGTAAGCCCGAGATCGAGGTGGTGGCCGCCCACCTGATCAACCTGGCATGGAACGGCCTGTCCCGGCTCGACCGCGACCCGCGGATCTCGGCTGGGGCCGCTCAGCGCGCGGCCCACTAACGCCTGCGCGCCACCACGAACACGCGGCGGAACGGGAAGACGGTGCCGTAGGGGCTGGCAGGGTAGGCCGCGCGTGCCCGTTCCGCGTAGGCGGCCAGGAACTCCCGGCCCTCTTCGGGGTCGAGCGCGGCCAGCACGGGGCGGAGCCCGGTGCCCTTGTACCACTGGGTCACCGGGTCGGGCCCGGAGAGCACGTGGAGGTAGGTGGTCTCCCACGCATCCACGTCACACCCCGCGCTGGCCAGCAGATCCAGGTATTCCGCTGGGCTCTTCGCCTGGCGGTTGAGCCCGACTCCGGCCAGCCGGGCCCGCCAGCGCGGCGAACGTAGCAGGTCGGCCAGGATTTCGTGGGAGGGCTGGTCGAAGTTGCCCGGCACCTGGAACGCCAGCCACCCCCCGGGCGCGAGCATGCCAGGCCAGCAGCGGACGACCTCGGTGTGCTCCGGTACCCACTGGAGGACGGCGTTGGACACCAGGACGTCCACCGGGGCGATCGGCCGCCAGCCCCGTATGTCGCCGAGCTCGAACCGGAGCCGGGCACGGCCCCGCTCCTGCGACTGTGCCGCCTCGACCATCTCGGGGGAGTTGTCCACACCGAGGACATCGGCGCCGGCCCACCGGTCGGCCAGGGTGGCAGTCAGGTTCCCGGGGCCGCACCCCAGGTCCACCACGGACGCCGGGTCTTCGGCCTGGACCCGTGTGAGCAGGTCGAAGAATGGCCGCGCCCGCTCGCCGGCATAACGCAGGTACTGACCTGGATCCCACATAGAGTCCCTCCCGGACAGGAGACTATCTTGATATCAAGATATCTGGGCGGGCGGCGTCCCGCACTGGATTCTCGACATCAAGAGATACCGTGGATGTGTGGAGGGATCTGTGCGCCAGCTCCGGGACGAGGTCGACGACCTGGTGGCGGCGTGGCACGCGGAACGGCCCGACCTGGATGTGGAGCCGCTGCAGGTGCTGAGCCGCGTCACCAGGCTGGCCCGCCATGCCGACCGGGCACGCCGGGCTGCCTTCGCCAGTCACGGCCTGGGTGTCTGGGAGTTCGACGTGCTGGCAGCCCTGCGCCGTCAGGGGCACCCGTACCAGATGAGCCCCGGCGCGCTGCTGCGGGCAACGCTCGTAACCTCCGGCACCATGACCAACCGCATCGACAGGCTGGCCGAGGCGGGCCTGGTCAGCCGGGAGGCCGACCCTCAGGACAGGCGCGGGATCCTGGTCACGCTCACGGCCGCGGGCCGCAACCGGGTGGACGCCGCCCTGTCCGACCTGCTGGCCGCAGAGCAAGGACTCCTGGCTGACCTGCCCGCCAGCGCCCGGCAGACCCTGGCCGACCTGCTGCGCGCGATCCTCGCCCCACTCGACGCCAGCTAGCTCACGCTCGACCAAGCCGCCAATAGGTAGCTGTTTCATGATCCTGAAGACTTTTCAGTCATCATGACTGAAAAGTCTTCAGGATCATGGGAACCACCTGACCACTACGGCAGCACCTCAGCTACCGTCAGCCACCGTTCCTCCAACTCAGCCCGTTGCGCCTGCACCGCCTTCAGTTCCCCATCCAACTCAAGCAGCTTGGCGTAGTCACTGGCATGCGCCGCCAGCGCATCCATCAACTCAGCCTCCCGCTCACCCAGCCGCGTGATCTGCCGCTCCAGCCGCTGCAGCTCCTTGCGGGCAGTCCGCACCTCAGCCGCTGACAAGGTGGTGCCACCCTCCGGCTCCCCGCTGACCACCTGAGGCTGTGCAGAGCCAGGCCGTTGGGGAGAATTCGCGGAGGACTGTGCACGAGGAGGTCGGCGGAGCCCGAGGGCCTCAGCACGCCGAACCAGATACTCCTCAACCCCGCCTCCCAGATAAGACAGCTTCCCGTCCCCCAGCAACGCCACCACGTGGTCAGTCACACGCTCCAGGAAGTACCGGTCATGACTGACCACCACCATCGACCCCGCCCACTGGTCGAGCAGGTCCTCAAGCTCAGTCAACGTGTCAATATCAAGATCATTAGTAGGCTCGTCCAGCAGCAGCACATTCGGCTCCCCCACCAAGACCCGCATCACCTGCACCCGCCGCCGCTCCCCACCCGACAACTCCCCCCCAGGCGTGAACTGCCGATCCCCCCGCAACCCCACCGTCTCCAGCAGCGATCCGATAGACCCGCCCCCTTCAGCCGCCAGCAAGTTCCCCCGAACCTCCGCCAGCACCTCCCTGGCATTCAACGCAGGATCAATCTCCGCATCGTCCTGCTCCAGATACCCCAACCGCACGGTCTTCCCCCGAACGACCCGCCCCTCGACCTGCGGTGGCTGGGTATGGGCCGCCCCCGCGCGGGCCGAGGCAGCATCGGCATCTGGGTGGGGGCCAGAGTGGGCGCCGGAGCCGGAAGCGGAGCGGGCGTGAGCGACGCGGACATCAGGGTCAGCCCCCAACAACCTCAGCAAGGTGGTCTTCCCGCTCCCATTAGGCCCGACCACACCCACCCGTTCCCCAGGCCCAAGCTGCCAGGTCAGGTGGTCAAAGAGCACCCGCTCACCAACGGATACCGACAGATCCTCAACATCCAGGACCGTCTTCCCCAGCCGCGCCGCCGCCACGCGAAGCAATCCGACCGAGTCCCTGACCGGCGGCTCGTCCGCGATCAGCTCGTTCGCCGCCTCCACCCGGAACCTCGGCTTGCTGGTCCGTGCTGGTGCCCCCCGCCGCAGCCAGGCCAGTTCCTTGCGGAGCAGGTTCTGCCTGCGCCGCTGCGCCACATCGGCGATCCGGGCCCGCTCCGCCCTGGCCAGGACGTAGGCCGCGTACCCACCGTCGTAGGCGTGGATTCTCCCGTCGGCCAGTTCCCAGGTCCGGGTGGCCACCGCGTCCAGGAACCACCGGTCGTGGGTGACCACCACCAGCGCAGCGGCCTGCGCGTTCAGGTAGCCCGCCAGCCACCCGATCGCCTCCATGTCCAGCTGGTTGGTGGGCTCGTCGAGGAGCAGGAGGTCATGCTCACCAGCGAGCAGCGCGGCGAGTGCCACCCGGCGCCGCTCCCCACCGGACAGTCGCTCGGCCGGTGCCGCCTCGTCGATGCTGGGCACCAGGGCGCCTACGACCTCGCGGACCCGTGCGTCACCCGCCCATGCGTGCTCAGGACGGCCACCCCGCAGCAACTGCCGCACAGTCCCGCTGATCCGGTCCTGCTGCGGGAGGTAGCCCACACGCAGGTCACGGGTACGGGTGACGCGGCCGTTGTCGGGGGGTTCCGTGCCGGTGAGCAGGCCGAGCAGCGTGGTCTTGCCCGCTCCATTGGGACCGACCACGCCGACGCGTTCACCGGACGCCACACCGGCCGAGACACCGTCAAGGAGGGTGCGTTGCCCGTAGCCCTTGACCACCCGTTCCAGGTTGACCAGGTTCACGGTGTCTCTGCCACAACGCCGACCACGCCCGCACCGGGCGCCGGGCCTGTCACGGCGGCGACCGTCCGGCACACGCCCGCACCAGCGAGCGCCACCGCGAGGTCGGCGGCGTGGCCCGCGTCGCGTGCGAGGTAGGCGCAGGTCGGGCCGGAGCCCGAGACCACCGCGCCCAGTGCGCCGTACTCCTCGCCTGCGGCCAGTGCCCGGCGCAGGTCGGGCCGTAGCGACAGTGCGGCGGGCTGGAGGTCATTGGAGAGCAGCGGGCCGAGGCCGGTGGCGCTGGCTGAGCGCAGGGCCGCCATCAGCCTGGTGTCGAGCGCCAGCCTCGGCAGGTGGGTGACCTCGGCTGCGGACTGCCCGTCACGGGAGGCACTGATGCGGTCGAAGGCCGCATAGACCCGCGCTGTTGACAGCCCCCCGGTGGCGAACGCCAGCACCCAGTGGTAGGTGCCCGCGGCCAGTGCCGGAGTAACCCGTTCCCCGCGCCCGACCCCGATCGCTGTCCCGCCGAGCAGTGCGAACGCGACGTCGCTGCCGATCTCGGCGGCCACTTCACACAGGTCAGCCTGGCTGAGGCCGGTACGCCACAACTCATTGGCGGCCACCAGGGCGGCGGCGGCGTCAGCACTGCCGCCCGCCAGGCCGGCCGCGACCGGGATCCGCTTGCTGATCCGGACCGCTGTGCCCGGTGAGGTCCGGCTGTCTGGCCCAGCCGCATTGGCCAGCGCCGCTACGGCGCGCACGGCGAGGTTACCGGCATCGGCGGGCACCTGGTCGGCCCCCTCGCCGGTCACCGCCACACTGTCCTGTTCGGCCGCGGCAACGGTCACCTCATCGAACAGCGACACCGCGTGGTAGACCGTGACCACGTCGTGGAAACCGTCAGGCCGCTGCGGCCCGACGGCGAGCTGCAGGTTCACCTTCGCAGGGGCACGCGCGGTGACGGCACTCACGGGGATCTCGATCTATCGATCGTAGGGCGTAATACCTAATAGTCCGAGCAACAGCCCTATGGCAGCCGGGGTTGCGCCGGGTGCTCGGCCGCATGGGCTATCCGGGCGAAGTCCGCCACACTCAGGCGTTCTCCGCGGTCAGTGGGGTCGACACCTGCCTCACGCAGCACCTCCTCCGCTGCCGAGGCTGACCCGGCCCACCGGGCGAGCGCCCCCCGCAGGGTCTTGCGGCGCTGCGAGAACGCCGCGTCAACCACGCCGAACACGGCCTCGCGGCTGACTCCGGCGTCTGGGGGCTCACGGCGGGTGAACGCCACCAGGGCCGAATCGACGTTCGGCACTGGCCAGAACACGGTCCGGGGGACCGCCCCTGCCCGCCGCGCCGACGCGAACCAGGCGAGCTTGACCGAGGGCACCCCGTAGACCCGGCTCCCCGGTGCCGCGGTCATCCGGTCGGCGACCTCTGCCTGGACCATGACCAGGCCACGTACCAGCGACGGCACACTGGCGAGGAGGTGCAGTACCACGGGCACCGCCACGTTGTATGGCAGGTTCGCGACCAGTGCCGAGGGTGGCTCACCTGGCACCTGGCGGATCTGGGCCGCATCGGCCCGGACGACTTCCAGCCTGCTGGCGAGCGCGGGCGCCCGGTCCGCCACGGTCCGTGGCAGACCGGCAGCAAGGACCGGGTCCACTTCTACTGCCACCACCCGGCGCGCGGCTCCGAGCAGGCCGAGAGTGAGCGAGCCGAGCCCGGGACCGACCTCCAGCACCACCTCGTCGGGGCGCAGGTCCGCGAGGGTCACGATCCGCCGGACCGTGCCCGGGTCTACGACGAAGTTCTGGCCGAGCCGTTTGGTCGGCCGTACCCCCAGCCGGTCCGCGGTCGCGCGGATGTCGGCCGGCCCGAGGAGAGGCTGGGTCACCAGGGGCCGAACACTCGCTGCGCCGTGGCAGTGACCAGTTCGCACAGGTCGCTCAGACCGACCTGCTTGAGGTCGGCGAGAAAACGCAGGGTGTGGGCCACCATCGCCGGGGTGTTGGGCCTGCCCCGGTGCGGGACCGGGGTGAGGAACGGCGCGTCGGTCTCCACGAGGATCAGCTCGGCTGGTGCGGCGGCGGCCGCGTCCCTCAGCGGCTGGGCATTGCTGAACGTCACGTTCCCCGCGAAGCTCATGACGTACCCGGCGTCGGCGCACTGCTTGGCCATCCGGGCGTCACCGGAGAAGCAGTGGAACACGACGTGTTCCGGTGGTCCTTCCTCGGCCAGGATGCGCAGTACGTCGTCGTGCGCATCCCGGTCGTGGATCATCAAGGCCCGGCCAGTCCGCTTGGCGATCCCGATGTGGGCACGGAACCAGTCACGCTGGGTGCCGGGGTCGGCGTAGTCCCGGTAGTAGTCGAGCCCGGTCTCGCCGACCGCCCGGACGCGTGGCAGCCTCGCCAGGGCTTCGATCCCGGCGAGCACCGAGTCCGCGCCAGCGGGGTCCGCCGCGGCCCTGGCCGTCTCATTGGGGTGGACCGCGACGGCGGCGTAGACGCTCTCGTATGAGTCAGCGCACTCCGCTGACCAGCGTGACGTGGCCAGGTCCACACCGACCGTGACGAGGCGGGCGATGCCCACCGCGTTCGCCGCCGCCACGACCTCGGCGGCCGGGGCGTCGATGAGGTCCAGGTGGCAGTGGGAGTCCAGTGCTGGCGCGGGTAGTGGCTCAGGCGCCCAGACCCTCTCACCCGCTGGACTCACGACTTCTCCAGGCGCGCCAGTTCCTCGTCCACCACGGACGTGTCGAGCTTGGTGAACAGGGGGCTGGGCACGGCCAGGGGTGTGCCGGCGCGGATGGGTGAGGAGCCCCACCGGGGGAGGCCCTCATAGTCACCGGTGATCACCGGGTAGGAGGGGCCGCCTTCCTCGTCCACTTCCTCGATCCGGGGCATGCCCGCCCACGCGCCCTGACCACCGAGCATCTGGTGGACCTTTTCCGACGAGCGCGGCAGGAAGGGCGTGAGCAGGGTCTTGGCGTCATCCACGAGTTGCAGGACCACGTGCAGGATGGTCTTCATCCGCTCGGGGTCGGACTCGCGCAGCTTCCATGGCGCCTGGTCGGACATGTACTTGTTCGCCTCGGCCACGGTCCGCATCGACTCGGTGATCGCCGCCTTGAACCGCGAACGGGACAACTCGGCCCCCACGGCGCCGAATGCCTGGCGGCTGCGCTGGAGCATCTCGTGGTCATGGTCGGAGAGGTTGCCGGGCCCCGGGATCTCACCGACCGTCCTGGCCGCGAACGAGACAGCCCGGTTGACCAGGTTGCCCCAGGTAGCGACCAGCTCGTCGTTGTTTCGGCGGACGAACTCGCTCCACGTGAAGTCGGTGTCCTGGTTCTCCGGGCCCGCCACCGCCACGTAGTAGCGCAGCGCGTCCACGTCGTAGCGCGCCAGGAAGTCCCGTACGTAGATGACCACCGAGCGCGAGGTGGAGAACTTCCGGCCCTCCATGGTCAGGAACTCGCTGGAGACCACCTCGGTCGGCAGGTTCAGCGCGCCCAGCGAGCCCGGTGTGCCGCCCTTGGCGCCCCGGCCGCTGTAGCCGAGCAGCATGGCAGGCCAGATCTCGGAGTGGAAGACGATGTTGTCCTTGCCCATGAAGTAGTACGACTCGGCATCGGGTGACTGCCACCAGGCGCGCCAGGCGTCCGGGTCGCCGGAACGCCGTGCCCACTCGACCGAGGCGGACAGGTAACCGATGACCGCGTCGAACCAGACATAGATCCGCTTGTCGGGCCGGTCCCGCCAGCCGTCCAGCGGCACCGGCACCCCCCAGTCGAGGTCGCGGGTGATCGCCCGCGGCTGCAGGTCATTGAGCAGGTTGAGGGAGAACTTGAGCACGTTGGTGCGCCACTGCCCGTCCTTGCTCTGCAGCCAGGTACCCAGCACCTCGGTGAACGCGGGCAGGTCGAGGAAGAACTGCTCGGTCTCGATGAACTCCGGAGTCTCGCCGTTGATCTTCGAGCGCGGGTTGATCAGATCCTGTGGGTCGAGCTGGTTCTGGCAGTTCTCGCACTGGTCGCCGCGTGCACCGTCGTACCCGCAGATCGGGCAGGTGCCCTCGATGTACCGGTCAGGCAGGGTCCGTCCGGTGGACGGGGAGATCGCCCCCAGGGTCGTCTTCGAGAAGATGTAACCGTTGCTGTACAGGCCGGTGAAGACCTCCTGGGCCACCGCGTAGTGGTTGAGCGTGGTGGTGCGGGTGAACAGGTCGTATGACATGTCCAGGCCGTGCAGGTCCTCGGCGATGATCCGGTTGTAGCGGTCGGCGGTCTGGCGCGGGGTCAGGCCTTCTTTGTCGGCCTGGACCAGGATCGGGGTGCCATGCTCGTCGGTGCCGCTGACCATCAGCACCCGGGCGCCTGCCATCCGCTGGTAGCGGCTGAACATGTCGCACGGCAGGGCGAAGCCGGAGACATGGCCGATGTGGCGTGGGCCGTTGGCGTACGGCCAGGCGGGGGCGGCGAGGATGTGCCGTGCGGTCGCTGACATGTGGACAGCCTAGTAGCGCTTTCGTGTTCTACTGTGCGGTTATTCGGGTCGTGGGGTGGGTGGGTGCGGTGTACCAAAGTTGACCGCCGTGCTTCGCAAAACGCGGTCAACTTCGGCACACCGCACCCACTTTGAGCGCCTCGCGTCACTGCCCCTCTCGGCAGGTGCTCATGGCCTATACCGTGGTCGGCGAGATGAGAGATGCCGAAACCTCCAGCGGCCTGGCGGGTAGTGACGCTGGGACGCTTACGCTTGCGGGCACGCCTATCGGGCAGTCGGCTGATGTGTCGGGGCGGTTGGGGGCTGCGCTGGCGGGGGCGCAGATCATTGCTGCTGAGGACACGCGGCGGGTGCGGCGGCTCGCTGGGGAGCTTGGGGTCCAGCTCACGGGGCGGGTTGTGTCGTACTACGACGCCGTTGAGAAGTCGCGGGTGCCTGGACTGCTCGCTGCGCTTCGGGAAGGGTCCGACGTCTTGCTGGTGACTGATGCGGGGATGCCGTGTGTCAGTGATCCTGGGTACCGGCTGGTGAGTGCGGCTGCTGAGGCGGGGATCCGGGTCACGGTGCTGCCGGGGCCGTCGGCTGTCACCGCTGCGCTGGCTGTTTCGGGCCTGCCCAGCGACCGGTTCTGTTTTGAGGGGTTCCCGCCCCGCAAGTCGGGGCGTGCCCAGCGGTTCGCTGAGCTGGCGAGTGAGCAGCGCACCCTGGTGTTCTTCGAGTCGCCTCGCCGCCTGGCCAAAACGCTGGGTGAGCTTGCCGACGCCTTCGGACCGGACCGCCGCGCCGTGGTGTGCCGCGAGCTGACCAAGACCCACGAAGAAGTCCGGCGGGGCACCCTGACCGAGCTAGCCGAGTGGGCAGGAACTGGAATGTTGGGCGAAATCACGCTCGTCGTAGCCGGCACCGGCCGCCCACGCCGAACGGACAGAGCAACCGCAAGACGTGACCGAGACCAGCCACGCGAGGCGCCTGGACGCCCCATACCATGTCCCCGATGACCACTTCAATGGCCCCGACCACGGCAGACGACCCCAGCGCCCGCCTGGAGACGCTGCGCGCCCGCCTGGTCATGCCCATACCCGGCAGCGCGTTCTGGGGCTGGGCCGGCCCGTTGCTGGTCACCGCGCTCGGTGCGTTCCTGCGTTTCAACCACCTAGGCACGCCACGCGCGATCATCTTCGACGAGACCTACTACGTCCCAGACGCGCTCGGCATCCTGAAGTTCGGAACCGAGCACAACTACACCAGCAAACAAGTGCACGGGGCCCTCGTCCGGGACAAACTCCTCACCCAGGGCGACCCGCACATCTTCACCAAAGGCGGCGAGTTCGTCGCCCATCCCCCGTTCGGGAAGACCTTCATCGCGGTGGGGGAATGGCTGTTCGGCCTGACCCCGTTCGGGTGGCGGTTCGCCTCAGCCGTGGTGGGGACGCTGGCCATCCTGATCCTGGCCAGGACCGCCCGCCGCATGACGCGCTCGACACTGCTCGGCTGCGTCGCGGGCTTGCTGCTGTCCCTGGACGGGCTCGAACTCGTCATGAGCAGGACCGCGCTGCTGGACATCTTTGTGATGTTCTGGGTGCTGGCGGCGTTCAGCTGCCTGGTGGTCGACCGTGACGAGTACCGGGCACGGCTGGCGTGTGAGCTTGACCCCGCCGCGGAACCGCCCGTGCAGTGGTGGCGGCGGGTCCGCTGGTGGCGGGTGGGTGCCGGTATCTGCCTTGGCCTGGCCGTCGGCTCGAAGTGGAACGGGGTCTGGTTCATACCGGTGTTCGGCCTCATGGCACTGTTCTGGGACTTCGGTGCCCGGCGGGTGGCTGGGCTGCGCGGCAGCGACGACGCGGCGGTAGCGCGTGACCTGGCAGGACTGGCGGGCACATTCACCGTGCTGCCGCTGGCCGCCTACCTGGTCACGTGGAGCGGCTGGTTCGCCACCGGGATCGGCTATGACCGGTTCTGGGCGCAGCAGCACGGCGTGAACATCCCGGTGGTCTCGCCGCTCATCTCGCTGTTTCAGTACAACAAGGCGATGCTCGCGTTCAATGCCGGGCTGCGCGCCTACCACCCGTACGCGTCCAAGCCCTGGACCTGGATGGTGCTGTACCGGCCGGTTTCCTACTACTGGCATTGCGTCCCCGTGGTGCACGGCTCCTGCTCCGGCCACACGCAGGAGGTGCTCGCGATCGGGACACCCGCGTTGTGGTGGGCGTCGATCTTCGCGGTGCTGGGGTGCGTGGGGTGGTGGCTGGCACGGCGTGACTGGCGGGCAGGAGCGGTGGTCGCCGCGGTGGCCGCGGGCTGGCTGCCCTGGTTCATCTTCCCGGACCGCACCCAGTTCTATTTCTACTCGGTCGCGTTCGTGCCGTACTTGGTGCTGGGGGTCACCCTGTGCCTCGGACTGCTGATAGGCCCGCTACACGCCCCAATATGGCGCCGGACCCTAGGTTCGGGCCTGGCAGGCGCCTACACCCTGGCCGTGCTGGCCAACTTCGCCTACCTGTACCCCATCCTGACCGCGCAGACGATCCCCTACAGCTCTTGGCTGTCCCGCATGTGGTTCCACACCTGGATCTGAGTCACGGCGGTCATAGCTGGACAGCAGTGAGGGGCACGGGACCGGCAGGCGCTCCATTTCGCCCGGCTCGAACTTGGTCAGCCCACCGGCGTAGGTGCGGCCCTGAGACAGGGTGACGTTGTCGCGGAGGTGGGCGGCCAGGGCGTCTAGCGCGGCTGGGGGCAGCGGGTCGCGGGGGTACAGGCCATGGGCGATGTTTACGTGGCGGGCACCTGCGAGGTTGCGGACGAATGCTGGCGGCTGCCGTGCCATGTAGGTCGCGAGGATGGGTGCTGGGGAGCGGAGGTGCACCCGCCACCAGGGGTTTCGGTGGCGTGCGATGTAGCTGTCCGCGGCACCGGCGGCCCGTGCCCGTGCCAGGAACTCACTGACCTGACGGGCTTCGGCCGCTGACAGTTCCCCGAGGTCGGCGGGAAGGTCGATGACACACCGCAGGCCCGCCGCGTCGGCCAGCACGGCCGCGGCCCGGAAGAGTTCGTGGGCGCGGGTGACCGCGGGGTACACGAAGCGGCCCGGCAGGTCGGCCTGTCCCCGGCTGACGACCCACACCCGGTTGGCCCCGGTGACCTGCCCTCGGTGGACACGGCACAGCTCACCCAGTTCGACCTGGCCGGCCGGGGGCCGGCGCCGCCCGCCCGCTGCCGGGTGGCGACCGTGGCCGTCCACTGGCGCCGGACGGGATTGCGTGCTGCTGACCAGGGGCCGCCAGCGGGTGGTGCCACACAGGGTCTCGCGTGGCACCGGAGCGCCCCCAGTCAGGTCGCCCAGCCCGGCCAGGCCCGTGACCAGCGCCAGCCGCAAGGCCGGGGGACACGTCCCGGGCAGGAAGCAGGTGATCGCCGCGGTGGTCATGGCGTCGGTGAACACCGGCTCGGTGGGGTCGAACACGTGGACACACTCACCACCGAGCGGCCCGAGGAGCAGGGCGCGCACCAGTGCCCCGTAGTTCACGTCCAGCCATTCCGCGGCGGTGACGAGGACGCCGACGTCACCGGGGACGGCATGCAGCGCGGTTGCCAGGAAGAAGTGGGCATGCAGGCCGGCCAGGCCGCTGGCCGGCAGCCCCAGCCCGGCCGCGCTGGCACGCAGCCAGTCCTTCCAGTGGGCCGGAACCTGGTGGTGGCGGACATATGGGGGGTTGCCAGCGAACAAGGTGGGACCGTTGACAGCAGGCAACCGCAGCGTCCGGTAGTCGGCGAGTTCTACCTGCGCCCTTCCGGCCAGCCCAGCGGCAGCCAGCGTGGCACGGCCAGCCATGGCAGCCAGGGGGTCCGTCTCCACGCCCACGAGCCGGGCCTGCGGCCACCGTCTGCCGGCAGCCAGCAGAAACCGGCCAGTCCCCATCCCGGCGTCGACCACCCTGGCCGGTGTCACCCGCTGGGCAGCCCAGGCGAGCATGCTGGCCACGACCGGCCAGGGGGTGAGGGTCAGGCCACGTTCGCGGCGCTGCGCAGCCGAACGCAAGCAGCACAGACCCTCACCGAGTGGGTCCCCGCCGGCCTGGACCGCGGCACGGATGGCCCTGGTCTGGGCTGGTTCGCTGACGCCGGCCACGGCGTCGGCCAGGCGCTGCTCCTCGGCCGACCAGCCCGCCACCTCGGCGGCTCCCAGGCACAGGGCGGCGCGGGCGAGGTCCTGCTCGCTCCCGAACACGCTCACCCGGTCATTGTGTCTGGCGGGCGCGCGAGACACGTGCAACCCACTGGCAGCAGGCCAAGAGCGGTCACTCAGGAAACGTTCAGCAAACCGCTGTATTACAGAAACCACTCGCTCAGATGACAAAGTGCGAGGCAGGATGAGCCGGAACAGGCCCGGCAGACGTCTATAGGGTGAGGGGTCACACGAAAGCGGAGCAGCCCATGGCGGAGAAGAAACACGCGCACGAGCGCAACGAGCAGTTCGAGCGGGACGTCGTCCCGTTCCTCGGGCAGCTCTACCCTGCGGCGCTGCGCATGACCCGCAACCCCGCCGATGCCGAAGACCTGGTGCAGGAGACCTCGGCCAAGGCGTATGCCGCTTACCACCAGTTCCGGCCCGGCACCAACCTCAAGGCGTGGCTGCACCGCATCCTGGCCAACACATTCATCAACGGCTACCGCAAACGGCGGCGTGAGCCGCGCCAGTCGGTCGGCACCGAGTTCGCCGACTGGCAGGCCCCGACCGACCCACTGGGCCCGGCCGCGCGGTCGGCGGAGGCCGAGGCGCTCGAGCGGATGGGCGACTCCGAGGTGCTGCGTGCCCTGCGTGACCTGCCCGAGGAGTTCCGCGTCGCGGTCTACCTGGCCGACATCGAGGGGTATGCCTACAAGGAGATCGCCGAGATCATGGGCACGCCCATCGGGACCGTGATGTCACGGCTGCACCGGGGCCGTGGCCGGCTGCGGGACAAGCTGGCGGCCTACGCGCCACGGCTCGCGCCCGGCGGCGGCCTGGCCACCTGACCGGTTGACCCCGCGTTCCGGCACTTACCCCGCCATGCGCGCCGGGCGCTCCCAGCCCAGCGTCATCGGGTCGTATACGCGCTCGACGTAGATCTGGTGCCAGAGCGAGAAGACGATCAGCACCCAGACGTGACGCCAGCTCACCTCGGCGTCGCCAGCCCGGAACTTCTCCAGCAGGCCCACGGCGGCGTCACGGTTGATCCACTCGCTGGTCTGTGCCTTGCTCAGCACGTGGTGGGCGTAGTCATATGCCTCACCCTGCAGCCAGTGCCCGATCGGCACGGGGAACCCGAGCTTGGCCCGTTCCGCGGCTGCCTTGGGCAGGATCCCGCTCATCGCGGTCCGCAGTGCCAGCTTTGTGGTCCCTGCGCCGATCTTCTCCTCCCGGGCCAGCCGGGCGGCCACGGCCATGACCTCGCGGTCGAGGAACGGCACCCGCAGTTCCAGGCTGTGGGCCATGGTCATGCGGTCGGCCTTGACGAGGATGTCCCCGGGCAGCCAGGTGTTGATGTCCACCAGCTGCATGGTGGACACGTCGTCGAGCGAGTGCTCGTCGGCCTGGTCGTAGATGGGGTCGGTGACCTCGAACGGGCCCTCCGGGCCGGGTCGTGCGACGAGGTTGACCTGGTCACCGATGAAGACGTGGGCATTGCCGATGTAGCGTCGGCGCAGCGGGGTGGAGATGCGCTCGAGCAGGCCCTTGCCCCGGACCCCCGTCGGGATCATCGAGGCGGCCATCTGGATGGGAGCGCGGCCCACGCCAGGCAGGCGCTCCCCGGCCCGGACCACACCCGGCTGGTGGTAGATGGCGTAGCCGCCGAAGAGCTCGTCGGAGCCCTCGCCGGACAACACGACCTTGACGTGCTTGGCGGCCTCGCGGGCGACGAACCAGAGCGGGACCGCCGCGGCGTCCGCCATGGGGTCGTCGAGACTCCAGATGATCTGGGGGAGGTAGTGGAAGAACTCCTCCGGGCTGATCACGTAAGGGATCGACTTGACCCCGATCGCGGCCGCGGTCTCCTGTGCCCGGTCGATCTCGCTGTAACCCTCGCGCTCGAACCCCACGGTGAACGTCAGGAGGTCCGGCCGGTGCTCTGCCGCCAGCGCGCAGATCGCCGCCGAGTCGATCCCACCAGACAGGAAGGCACCCAGCGGGGCGTCGCTGCGGAGGTGGACCGCGACCGAGTCGCGCATGGCGGCGAGGATCTCGCTGGCTGAGGAGTCACTGGGCGCCCGTGCCGGGGTGAGGTCCGCGCGCCAGTAGCGGAACACGTCCACGCTGCGGCCGGGCCGGGCGATCAGCGCGTGGCCTGGCGGCAGCACCCGGATGGGCGGGGTGAGGGTCTCTGGCGGGGGCACGTACTGGAACGACAGGTACCTGCGCAGCGACCCGGTGTCGAGCGCGTGGATCTCACCGGGGTCAGCCAGGGCCTTGCGTTCGGATGCGAACCGGAACATCCGCTCCATGCCGGCCTGCCCGTTATCGGCCGGGGACGCGGCTGCCTGCCTGCCCTCTGGTGGCGAGAGGGGGGCGGACGGTGGGCCTCCCGGAAGCGGTGGACCTCCGGCGAACGGCGCGGTCCCGGGGAACGGGGATCCTCCGGGAGCCGGCAGACCTCCCTGGAAAGGCGTGCCGCCGGGCTCCGGTGGGCCTTCGGCGAATGACAAGTCCCCTGCGAACTGTCCATACCCAGGGAACTGTGCGCTACCTGGGCCGGGCGCGCTGCCAGGGGCTGGCGCGCCCCCCGGGAGCGGGTCCGCCTGGCCGACGTCGTAGGACGTCGCGGCTTCGGGGGGACTGGAGTGTGCGGCGGCATGCTTGCCAGCGCCCCCGCTGCGGGGCGGTGTGGACGAGAACCAGTCGACCGGTTCCTCGTTGGCACCGGCGCTGTCCTCGCCACGGGGGGCCGCGTGACGGCCGCGGTGCTTGCCCTCGCCCGCTGGCCGCCCGGGGTCGGCTGGGGGCGCGCTGAGCCAGGGGCTATCGCCGGACGGCTGGGGACCGGGGTCGGCTGGGGGGGCGCTCAGCCAGGGGCTATCGCCGGACGGCTGGGGGCCGGCGGTGGTAGCGGCGTCCAGCCAGGGGGCGTGGCCGACTGGGGCGGAGTCGACGCGGTAGTAGAAGGGTTTGATCCCGAACGGGTCGCGGGCACAGAAGAGTTCCCGGGTCCAGGTGTCCCAGATGGCGAACGCAAACATCCCCCGGAGCCGGTGGACGACCTCCTTGCCCACCTTGGCGTAGGTCTCGAGCAGCACCTCGGAGTCGGAACTCGTCCGCAGCACCACGCCCTGCTCACGCAGTTCCTGGCCCAGTTCGAGGTAGTTGTAGATCTCGCCGTTGTAGACCATCCAGTAGCGGCCATCAGCCGAGCGGATCGGCTGGTGCCCGCCTGGCGACAGGTCGATGATGGCCAGCCGCTTGAATCCCAGGGCCACGTCCCGGTCGGTGTAGAAGCCTTCGTCGTCGGGCCCTCGGTGATGGATGCGCTCGGTCGCGCGGGCTACCCAGTGCTGGTCCGGGTCAGCCTCGAAGGCGAGTGCCAGACAACCGGCGATTCCGCACATGCATATCCCTAACAGTGTCCGGGGTCTCCAGGTCATCGATCCTAACCGCGAGCCACGGGGGCGCGGTGCCGTCTGGGCTGAGGATCACCCCCATGGGCCATGCCTGGCGTACCCAGGATCCCTACTCCCCCCGCCAGACCGGCGTGCGCTTCTCCGCGAACGCCGCCGCACCTTCCATGGCGTCAGCTGAGGTGAACACCGGCCGGGCGATCTCGCCCGAGCGGGTGAACGCCTCGGCAGCGGGCCAGTCGGCGGACTCCACCATGATGCGCTTGGATGCCACCACGGCGAGCGGGGCATTGGCCGCGATGCGGGTGGCGAGCGCGACCGCCTCACCCAGTGCCTCCCCCGCTGGCACGAGGCGGTTGACCAGGCCTGCTGCGTGCAGCCGCGTGGCCGAGATGCGTTCCCCGGTCAGCGCGACCTCCATGGCGAGGTGGTAGGGAATGCGGCGGTACAGGCGCATCAGCCCACCGGCGCCCGCCACCAGGCCGCGGGTGACCTCAGGCAGGCCGAACACCGCGTCCTCGCTGGCCACCACCAGGTCGCAGGAGAGCACGATCTCGAACCCCCCGGCGAGGGCATAGCCTTCGACCGCGGCCACGACCGGCTTGCTTGGCGGCCGCTGCGTGATGCCACCGAAGCCACGTCCTCCTGCCAGCGGGTTCTCGCCTGTCAGGAAGGCCTTGAGGTCCATCCCGGCGCAGAACGTGTCGCCTGCCCCGGTGATCACCAGGACCGACACGTCACTGCGTGAGTCGAGTTCGTCAATGGCTGCGGCGACCCCGCTCGCCACCGACTCGTCTACCGCATTGCGCGCCTGGGGCCGGTTGATGGTGATGACCGCGACATTGTCGGCCACGCCGACGGTGACCGTATCGGGCACGGCAAGGCCTCCTGGGACTCGGCACAAGGACAGCACCCGGGGGCCCTGCAGCTAGGCCGCCGCAGGGCCCTGGGAGTTACTTCGGCTGGAACCTGATGCCACCGTCAAACCGGATGACTTCGGCGTTCATGTAGTCGTTCTCGATCAGCGCGCGGACCAACTGGGCGAACTCGGCCGCCGTCCCCATGCGCTTCGGGAACACGATGGGGGCGGCCAGCTTCGCCTTGAAGTCCTCACTGGCAGGACCAGACCCGTAGATCGGGGTGTCGATGATCCCAGGGCAGATGGTGTTCACCCGCACACCGATGACCGACAGGTCGCGGGCTGCGGGCACGGTCATCCCGATGATGCCGCCCTTGGATGCCGAGTAGGCGATCTGGCCGGTCTGGCCTTCGATGCCAGCGACCGACGCGGTGTTGATGACCACGCCGCGCTGCCCGTCCGCGTCGACCGGCTCAGTGCGGCCGATCGCAGCGGCAGCCAGCCGCATGAGGTTGAACGTGCCGATCAGGTTGATGTCGATGACCTTGCGGTAGCTGGCGAGCGCATGTGGTGAGCCGTCCTTGTTGACGGTGCGCTCGGCCCATCCGATGCCCGCACAGTTCACGACCACGCGGAGCGGGGCCGGGCGTGCGGCGGCCACCTCGACCGCCGCCGTCACCGAAGCCTCGTCGGCCACATCGGTCTTGACGAACTGCCCCCCGACTTCCTTGGCGACCGCCTCGCCGCGCTCTTCGTTCAGGTCGGCGACGACCACGAAGCTCCCGGCGGCCGCGAGGTCACGTACTACCGCCTCGCCCAGACCGCTCGCCCCTCCAGAGATGATCGAAGTGGTTTCGCTCAGTTCCATGGGCGGGAGCATACTTGCCGTTCCCGGTGCCAGGGGGCCTAGGGGCTGGCATCCGATGGCTCATGCTCTACCAGAGGACCAGCCCGCCACACCGCCCCCAAGGCACCGTCGGACCCAGGGCACGCCTGTCAGCAGCCAGGTCAGACGTGGTGATGATGATGCCTGGGGTGGTGGGCGCCGGGTATGGGATTCCCCACACCGCCGGGGGGCAAAGTCGTACAGCCCATGCACGCGGGCTTGCCGGCGAAGAACGCGGGGATGTTGGGCGAGTCCGACGGCGGGTTGGTGGGAAGCAGGAACGGCCCACGCGGCTTCTGGTTGAAGTTGAAGTCCGCCAGCAGGTTGCCCAGGATCGACTGGGTCTCCCGGACGTCGGGCCGGGGGTCGGGGCGGCCGTCCGTCTTCGGGTCCAGGGCCGCACCCCCCAGGAAGTCATCCTCGATGAACCTCAGGTAGGCGTCCTGACTGAGGGTCTGGGAGTCGATGACGCCCTTCTTCGCGTACGGGGAGATGATGATCGACGGGACACGCAGCCCGTAGCCGTTCTCGTCCACCTGCGGCGGCTTGACACCGTCATAGAAGCCGCCCCAGTCGTCCCAGTTCAGGAAGATGGCCGTGGAGTTCCAGTCCGGGCTCTTCATGATCGCGTTGATGATCGCGGTGGTGTAGGCCTGGCCCTGGTGGATGCTGGCGGGTGGGTGCTCGCTGTTGGGCTGAGACGGGACGACCCAGCTCACCGAGGGCAGCGTCCCCTGCTTCGCCGCCTGCATCAGGAACCCGAGCCCTTGGACGTCGTGGACCTGGTGGTCCTGCTGCACATCGCGGAAGAGCGGCAGTGGGTTCCAGATCCCTGGTGTCTTCGGGCTCTGCCTGACCGCAGAGCACGTCACCGCCGCGTCATTGGCACAGTCTGGCTGCGTGCCCTCCTGGATGAAGTACCGCCAGCTCACGTGTTTGGCGGCCAGCAGCCAGGTGATGTCGGTCCACGCGAAGCCGATCGAGGCGGTGCCGGTGAGGAGTTCCTTTTTGACTGCCGCGTTCATCTCATTGACGGTGTAGGGCCCGACGATGTCGTTGGCGCAGCTCGAGGGTGAGCGGTTTTTGCACCTGGCGGACCAGCCGGACACCATGTAGAGGTGGTCCGGCAGTGACCACGACCTCACGGGCTCGAAGAAATGGTCGTCGAGGACGAAGTTCTTGGCGTACGCCCAGTAGTTGGGGATCTCCGCGGCTGTCTGGTAGCCCATCACGTCAGGGTGTGTACTCGCCGTGCACGCCGGGTTCTGCACGGCCGCACAGGCGCGTTTCGCCAAGAACTGCTGTTTGACGAACCCGTCCATCTTGCCGCCATCGATGTCCGCGATGGCTTGCGGCTCACCGTGCGGTCCGCCGCCGTCGACGTCGGCCGTGTCGTGGTACGGGCGCACACAGCCACCGTGCAACTGGGGAACACAGACAGTGGGCACACCATTCTTCATGGGGATGCCGTCAGCACCGGGGAAGGTGCCGAAGTAGTTGTCGAAGGACCGGTTCTCCTGCGTGATGATGACCACGTGCTTGATCTTGTGGATCCCGACCGGCCCGGCAGGGTGTGACGGGGATGAGGACGTGCTGCAGGCGGCGAGCAGGCCCGCCAGCAGTACTCCGGCGGCGAGCAGCGGGACAGACCGGCCCCTGACACGGCAATCCCTGGTCACTGAGCCTCCTCCTCCTTCAGGGAGCGGCCAGCACCCCTGGGGCGCAGGCCGTAACCAGCCAGCACGGCGACACCCACCCATGCCGCGAGCCACGTGAGCGCAGCCCAGCCTAAGGCAACCTCGTGCACACCCGGCTTGCGACGACGGTCCCCATAGAGTTACAAGGCCCGCGCTAAATGGGCCCGTTACCCCGAATTGACCTGGTACACGCAAGGCTTACAGGTTCGGTTCAGCAAGCCCTCAGCTCCACCGGCAATGTCACTGCCCTGGCCTAGGCTGGCCAGGAAGTGCATGGCCCGCTGGTCCATCGCATGGTCCGCCACGCTGGATCCAGTGAAGGGTCTGGCGGACCGAACCGCAGGGGAGGGCTCGTGAGGATGACGGCGCGAGAGCTTCGGCCCCAGTCAAGATATATCTTGAATGTAGCGGCGCGCCCTGATAGACATGTGCTGATAACAAGGAGAACGCCGTGAAGAAGTTCCGCGCGAACCCCTGGGCAGTGTTGGTGGTCGTCTCGCTCGGGTTCCTGATGACCCTGCTCGACAAGACCATCTCAGGTGCGAACACACCGAACTCGCGTTACCGCAGCTCATGACGTGCGAGCACGCTCAAGATATATCTTGAATGTCGGCATACCCTCTGATAGGTATGTGCTGAGGGCAAGGAGGAAGCCATGAGGAAGTTCCGCGGGAACCCCTGGGCCGTGTTGCTAGTGGTTTCACTGGGCTTTTTGATGACCTTGCTTGACCTCACGATTGTGAATATCGCGATCCCGAATCTGATCACCAACCTGCATGCCTCGCTAGATGACGTGCTGTGGGTGATCAACGGCTATGCCCTGGTCCTGGCTGTCTTGGTCATCACGGCGGGCAGACTGGGTGACCTGATCGGGCCGCGGATCATGTTCATGGGCGGTGTCGCGGTGTTCACGGCGGCCTCGGCCGCATGCGGGCTGGCACCGAGCCCAGGCTGGCTGATCGGCTTTCGCGTGGCGCAGGGGCTGGGCGCAGCCATGCTCATGCCGCAGACCCTGACGATCATCACCAACACGTTCCCGCCGGAGCGGCGCGGCGCCGCATTCGGCACCTGGGGAGCGGTCGCGGGCGTAGCCACGATTCTCGGGCCGACGCTGGGTGGGTTGCTGGTCACCGCGTTTGACTGGCGGTGGATCTTCTTCGTGAACCTGCCGATCGGCGTAATCGTACTTCTGGTCACGCCATTGATCATCCCTGACCTGCGCGTGGGCCGACGGCACCGCATCGACATCCCCGGTGTGCTGCTGGCCAGCGCGGCGCTGCTCGCGATCTGCTATGGCCTGGTCGAGGGGCAGAAGTACAACTGGGGGAAGATCACCGGGTTCATCAGCATCCCGCTCATCCTCGGCCTCGGGGTTGTCCTGCTGATCGCATTCCTGCTGGTCCAGAAGCTCACCCAAGGCCGGGAGCCACTGGTGCCGTTCGCGTTGTTCCGCGACCGGAACTACTCGGTACTGAACTGGGTGTCCGGGGTCCTGTCCGTCGGCATGATGGGGATCTTCCTCCCGCTGACCATCTACCTGCAGTCCGTCCTCGGGTTCTCGGCGCTAAAGGCCGGGCTGGTAATGGCGCCCTCCTCACTGGTGTCCATGTTCCTCGCCCCAGTGGCAGGCCGGATGACCGACAAGATCGGCGGCAAGTTCATCCTCATGTCCGGCCTGGTCCTGTTCGGTGCCGGGATGGGCTGGCTAGCGCTGATCGCGCATCCGGACTCCTCGTGGACCGCCTTCCTGGCCCCCCTGGTCGTGGCCGGGCTCGGCATGGGCTGCATCTTCGCGCCGATGATCACGGTCGCCCTGCGCAACATCGACCCGCGCATGGCGGGCGCGGCATCTGGGGTAATGAACACAGTCCGGCAGGTGGGCCTGGTGATCGGCACCGCTACTGTCGGCGCCCTGCTGCAGAACAGACTCGTCTCCAACATGACAGCCCAGGCCGCCACCCGCTCGGCCACACTACCGCCGCAGGTGCGCAGCAGGTTCGTGGCGGAGATCCACAAGTCCGCGCAGAGCGGCATCCAGGTAGGGGCCGGCCAGTCCGGTGGCAGCAGCCACCTGGGCCCCGGCCTGTCCACCCGCCTCGTCGCGGAGATCGCCCGCATCGGCCACGAGGTGTTCACCTTCGCCTACGTGACCGCCATGAAGCAGACAATGCTGATGCCGGTCATCCTCCTCGCCGTGGCCGCGCTGAGCTGCCTGGCCATCAAGCAGGGCAAGCGTGCGCCCGAGCCCGCCGAGGACACCAAGATCGAAACCACCACACCCGCCTGACCCGGGCCGGCCGCCACACCGGCCCGGGCACGAGCCCGCGGTCTTTCAGCGCCTCACACCGCCGGCCGTAGCTGCGACCCCCACTCCCCCGTAGCCACGTCGGGGAGTTCCGGGTCGAAGGGGAACCGGTTGGCGAACGCTGGCACCAGGTCCGACAGCCAGGTCGCCTCGGGGTCGAACTGGGCGAAGAACGGCCGGCCAACCAGTTCTGGGTCGCGTGCCTGGATCATGTGCAGCACGAACACCCGCTGTCCCGCCACGTCGGTGATGCCGTCGATGCAGACCTTGCCAGGGGTGGCGGACATGGACGGTCCGCGCGCCGTCCGGGCGAGGCCGGTGACGCTGCGGTGGGCATCGCGGAAGACCTCGTACGCGCGGGCAAGCGGGACCGCGAAGTAGTCCTGTGGGCCGGTGTCGCGCTCCACGAACATGTAGTACGGCACCATGCCCAGCCGTACCTGCCTGCGCCACATCCGCGCCCACGTGCATGGGTCGTCGTTGATCGACCGGATCAGTGGTGCCTGGGTACGGACCACCGCGCCAGTGGCGCGGATCCTGCTCACCGCCTGCGTCACCAGTGGCGGCTCGAGCTCCCGGGGGTGGGAGAAGTGTGCCATGAACGCAAGCGTGCGGCCGGAGGCTACTACCTCCTCGAAGAGCCGCAGTGTGTCGTCGGCGTCGGGGTCGCTGACGAACCGCTGTGGCCAGTAGGCGAGGGACTTGCTCCCGATCCTGATCGATTCCAGGTGCTCCATCCCTGGCCCCAGCAGCGGCTCGACATAGCGCCGCAGCACACTGCTTCCCATGATCATGGGATCCCCGCCGGTGATCAGCGCGCTGGTGACCTCGCGGTGGACTCGAAGGTAGTCACAGACCTTGCCGATGTCGGCCACCGCCATCTTGAGGCCTGGTTCGTCCACGAACTGTGCCCATCGAAAGCAGTACGTGCAGTACGCGTGACAGGTCTGGCCCTGCTTGGGGAAGACCAGCACGGTCTCGGGGTACTTGTGCTGCATGCCGGGCAGCGGCTCGTCCCCCAGTGATGGTACGTTCAGGGCGAGCTGGCCGGCTGGGTGGGGGTTCAGGCGCATCCGGACCTCGTGCACGACAGCGCGCAGCTCCTGCTCGGGCGCCTCCCGGGCGAGCATGCTGGCGATCCGCTCGACGTCAGTCGCGGGCAGCATCTCTTCGGCCGGGAAGACGAGCCGGAAGATGGGGTCGTCAGGCGCCGCGTCCCAGTCGATGAGCTGCTCGACCACATAGGAGTTGGTCCGGAACGGCAGGACAGCACCCACGGCCCGTACGGCCAGCCGCTCGCGGGCACTGAGCCCGGCGCGCCGGGTCAGGTCATCGAGATGCTTGGCCGTGTAGGCACGGAACCTGGTCCCCGCGTTGGGGGACAGTTCAATCGGGACTCCGGTCACGCGACTCCCTCCAGTTGGCCACAGCCCAGAAGAGACAGGGCTGAGCACTCCGAGACTTCACGCATTGATGCAGCTACCCCTGCAGACCTTTTAGACGCATTCGGGCAGCGTTCAGCTGTGCGTCGCCGTCACAGATTGATAACGTCACCCCACCGCCACCAAGTGCCCACCTGGCCGTGTGAATCCCCGTACGGCGTCGTGCGAGCCTGCCGGCCGCGCCTCCTTGTCTCCGTGTCGCTTGTCCTACCTGGCGCCCACCTGGCCGGCCAAGTCTCGGTCCCCGCGCCTTGACCTGAACATTACTCTTGATGATCTTTAAACGCCCTGGTAATCCATCTATCTGACAATTCGTATCTGGCTTTTGACAATTTGTAGCCGCCGTTCGCCGGATCGCCTGAGGGGGCCGTGGGGGCACGTGAGAGGCTTGAGACCATGCACGATTTCGCGCCCGGACCTGCGCTCACAGCCCCGGCCCTGGCGCACTGAGCCGACGTGGACATGGTCGAGGCCCCAGACGAGCAGCCCAGCGACGTTCTGCGCACCCCCCGGCGGACCGTTATCGCGGTCGACGCCATGGGAGGCGACCACGCACCCGGAGAGGTAGTCGCGGGCGCTGTCGCCGCGGCATTGCAGCACGGGATCAACGTGGTCCTCACCGGACGCTCCGCCCAGCTCCGCACGCTGCTTGCCGAACAGCGGGCCAGCGCCCACCGGCTGTCGAGGCGGGGCACACCGGCGAACGGCCGGACCCTGAACGACCTGGTCTCGGTGGCGCCCGCCGAGGAATGGATCGGGATGGACGAGGGCGCGCTGGCAAGCTGGCTGCGCCCGCGGTCCAGCCTCGCGATCGCCTGCCAGATGGTGCGGCGGCAGCAGGCACACGCCGTGGTCTCGGCAGGTTCCACGGCAGCGATCGTCGCCACCGCCCGGCTCCGCCTGCGGCTGCTGCCCAGTGTGGCGCGCCCGGGCCTGGCCGTCGTCCTCCCGACACGCCCAAAGCCCACGATCATGGTGGATGCCGGTGCCATCGCTGACCCCAAGCCTGAGATGTTGCTCCAGTTCGCCCAGTTGGGGGTGGCCTATGCCCAGGTCGGTTTCGGCATCGCCGAGCCCACGGTGGGGCTGCTGAGCATCGGCGTCGAGCCTGGCAAAGGTAACAAGACCACACGGCGGGCATACGAGCTCCTCACCGGGATACCGCCACACGGTGGCATGCCGATCCGCTTCGCGGGCAATGTCGAAGGCAACGACCTGTTGCGCGGCAGGGTGGACGTGGTGGTCACGGACGGGTTCACCGGGAACGTCGCGCTCAAGGCGACCGAGGGCGCGGCCGCGTTCGCCGCCGCGCAGCTCGGTGCGGCCCTGCACGGCTCGGCCATGGCCCGGTTCGGCAGCGTGTTCCAGCGCAGCGCACTGCGTGAGGCGACCCGGCTGGTGGATTCGGAGTCCTATGGCGGAGCGGCACTGCTGGGCCTGGAAGGCACCGTGGTGATCGCCCACGGCGCATCGACAGCCAAGGGCGTGGCCTCTGCCTGCCGGCTCGCCGCAGAACTCGCGCAGGGCCAGATCAGCGAGAAGATCCGCGAGCGGCTCGGCCCGGCGCGTGGCAGCCACTTCCTCCGCCGTACGGAGCGAGGCCGGGCCACTCCACCAGCCGGGCCGGCTGCCACACCGGGGCCGGCCATCCCTGAGCCGGCCCGAAGCCCCAGCGGGAAAGCCGAAAGCCCAGGCCAGACCCGGCGACGCTGAGCCAGGCCAACGCCCAGCACCATGCCGTTTTCTCAGTGAAATCCCAGGCTTGACAGGCTCAGATCCAAGACCGGGCCGCCACGATCGCAGCATGACAAACCTTGACCAGCCCGAGGGCGGCGCCTCGCAGGTTCCCCACTACTGGGGGAGCGGCCCCGGTGACAGCCACCCCACCGAGCAGCTCCCGTTCAGTGGCCCTGCGGCGTCCGGCCAGCCCGCAGGCGCGGGCGGGGCCATGCCACCTGTCGGGCCGCCGAACTGGGCCGAGCACCTGACGAAGGACCGTCGCCGGGCCTTCCGCTGGATGGTGGGGATCATCGTCGTCTGCCTGCTGGTGGGCGGGGTCGTCGCAGGGCTGTCGCTGACACACCAGGCATCATCGGGCAGCGCCGCCGCGAACGGGCCTTCCGGGCAGGCCGCCCTGCTCAGCGATGCTCTCAACGCCGCGGGCACGCAGGGAACCGCCAGTGCCGCGGGTCCGTCGACCGCGGGCGGCAACGCCCAGGCACAGGGCGCGTGCACGCGGGCGCAGCGGACGGCCAGGGCTGCCCATGTCCATGGGCACCCGCTGCTCGCGCAAGGAGCCAGGGACGCCGCATTGCGCTGCCGGATGCTGAGGCACCGGATCCTCCGGTTCTTCCTGCTGCGCGGCGTGGAAGGACAGTTCACGTTCCAGGTCGACGGCGCCACGAAGACCCTCGCCTACGAGCGGGGTACCGCCAAGTCTGTCTCCAGCCAGTCCATCACGGTCACCTCCGCCGACGGCACCACCTGGACCTGGGCACTGGTTGGCGACACCGTGGTCCGCCAGCACGGCAGCGGGCCGGTCTCCCGGAGCACGCTCCACTCGGGCCAGCAGGTCTGGGTCGGCGGCCCGGTGGTGAGCGGCACCAAGGACGCCCGGCTGATCGTCATCAACCCGCCGCTGCCGCCGGCCGCCGGACTAGCACCCGCACCCGCACCCACGGCATCTGGCGGCTGAGGGCCAGCCCGGCCGATGGGCCGCGGCCAATCCTCAGCATGACCGGGTGAACAGAAGCTGCTGCCGCCTCCCGAGATCCCACCCTCTGGGGGGCGGTAGCGTTGGCGCAG